>JAJXZM010000198.1 GCA_021780055.1 Acidobacteriota bacterium | reverse complement strand
ATGCTGGAGTAATGTAATTCCCGTCCCTATAAGGGGCGGGGTTTTGGGCAAGAAATGCCTGGATGTGAGCCGGGAGGCGTTATGCCAGTCTGGTTGATTAGCAATAACAGTCCTGGAATGAGCAAGATATAGCTTAAGTTGCTGAAGTCGCCAACATGCTTGAGCAAAGCCCCCTCAGAGGATCACCCTAGGGCGAATTCTGAAGGAGCCGACGAGAACGTGCTGTCAGGGGACTTTTTCCGCCAGCGAGAAGGCCAGCAGGAAGATTGTCCTGTGCTCCCGGCGTGCTTAATGAGTTGTCGATCCGGGGATGTTGGGTTGCCGGGAGTACTGGCCGGTGTCCGGGTCTGTCAGCACGATGTTGTGCGCGTCCAGCGTGGTTCCGGTTGCCTGGTTGAATTGGACCAGCGCGGCCGCATAAACCTGGCGTGCCTTGGCCAGATTGCCCTCCGCCAGGACGAACTGCTGCTGCAGTTGGATAACATTCAAGGTGGTCGAAACTCCCAAATGCAACTTTTTGATTTCAGCGTCGAGCGCCTGCTGGGCGTAATCTCTTGCTTTAGTGGCGGCGTTGATCTGGGCCCTGGCCTGGGTCACGGCGATTTCGGCGTTGCGTACGTCCTGTTCGATGGTGTTCTTGTCGCGCTGCATGCTGGCCTGCATCTGATGGAGTTCAACCATGGCCTGCGCGGCGTTGGCCTGCTCGACGCGGTTGCGGATGGGGATGCTCAGGGTGAGACCAGCGGAGTAGCTGGGGTACACCCCTCTGAAAATTTGTGACAGCGAATCCCCCAGGCCACCGGGCGAAGCGAATCCAATGCTTGCAAAAGGGATACCGGCGAGACCGTTGGACTGATATGTAGCGAAGGCGTCAAGGGAAGGCAGCAGGCCGTTACGGTTCGACTGAATCGTGTAGTCCTGGTTTCGGAGGTTCAATTCGTCCTGCTCAAGTTCCGGGCGGTTCTTGACAGCTTCAGCCAAGGCTTGGGCCAGGGGAGGAATGTCGCCGGGCTTTGGCTCGGGCAGATTATCGGTGGGTTCAATTTCGACGCCGGCGAGTCCAGACGTCACTTTTTTCGAAATCATGGTCTTGAGGACTTCCTGCTGTTGAAGGTAAGTGGTCTGGGCCACGATCAAGTTCTGCTGATCGGTAGCCAGAGTTGATTCCGCCTGCACTACGTCGAGGGGGGCCAATGTGCCGATCTGGACCTGCTTCTTGTCGTCCTCAACAAGCCGTTGCGAGTATTCGATGGCTGACTGCGCCACGCGAACCTGATCTCTGTCGGCCAGCAAGGTGTAGTAGGCATTCAGCACCTGCGCAATAGTAGTGATGACCTGCCTGCGAAATACCGAGTTCGCAACCTTGAGATCGTTGTTCGCGATGCGGATAAAAACCGCGTTGGCGCGGCGCCCGAAGCCTTTGAGCAAATGCTGATTGAGACCCACTGTCAGAGAGGTAGGGATTGAAGGATTAAACAAGGAGTTGGTTGACGTCGTGCTGTTTCGCTGGCCGTTGACCGCTGCCAAAAAGCTGGTTCCAGTGAAAAAGCCCTTTCCGAAGAAAGTGCCGTAAGTGGCCGTGTGACTGCCCTCAATTCCGACGCCTGTCAGCGAAGCAAAATTCAACGGTGTGGAGGCGTTGTTCAATCCTAGCGTGAATCCCGTTACCGGATCGCCGGGGCCGAGGAAGCTGGTGCTGGTGACGCCGGCGCCTGTAAATCCGCCGCCTCCCGTTCCCCCGGAGCCTGCTGCGCCGCTCACGCCCGCTCCAATCGCGCCCGCAAACAGGGCGTTTGAAATCACCGCTCCCGAAACACCGCGGGTTGCGCTGCCGGCTTTGGTTCGGAGAACGTCAAGCCGCGCAATGGGGAGCTGGTACCGGGCTATGGCAATGTCCATGTTGTTCTGCAGCGCCATCTCAATGGCGGCATCCAGAGAGAGTTCCAGCTTGTTATTCTGGATCAGCTGGTTTAGCTCCGACGTGTTCTCCAGCGTCGGCGCCGGAACGTAAGGATAAGAGTATCCTTTGAAAATAGAAGGGCCGTTTGTGTAGTCGAAAACGCCTTTTTCCTGGGGCGCTTTGGTGGTGTTCGTCTGTTGGGCATGGAGTTCCACCGGCAAGACGCCCACCAGCAAGGAAATTGCCAGGGCCAGCAGTGCAGTAGCCCGGGTTAGTTTTTCCAGTCTCATCTCGTAACCTCTCCCTCCGGGACAGAGCCTCTTGTGCCTCATGCCCACTATCTTAAATACGAATCTTGGGGATATTCAGTTTCATAAAGGTGGGAGAACACGCCTGATTGCCGGAGCAGAATGCAAGTTATCGTTGTGCGTCGGTGTGGTGATTGTCCGCTCCAGTCGCGCTGATCAGCCACCTTTGCCGCGGGCAAGCAGGCAACCTCCGCAGCAGGAATGGTCTGTGAAGTGTTAGACGCCCAATGTAACATCCGCCGGGTTGTTCTGGCAATGGTTTCACCGCCTCATCGCCGTGTTCCATCTTATTTGCGCTATGCCGGAGTCGCCTGCTCCGGTACCCGGCATGATGCGCGTGCGTGATCCGCGGCAGCGGCAATTTATGCCGCCAGGGGACCATAACCTGTCGGAACTTCAAAATAAGACCTTAACGCCGCTCCCCTAGACTGTCAAGGGGAAGGATTCGTGTACAGCTTTATTGAGGAACCCGGAGAGACCATTCCATACGCCGGGCCGGATTCACGAAATTGATTGCGCATGCCTCAGCATGGCTTCCAAAAGCATGTCTTATGCGGATTACTCACATTTGGCTGGAATTCGATGTGCGGCAACGCGGCATCGGACTGTTACCGCGCGCAGGACGAGGTGCAGCGGACGGAACTTGTGGTTCCGTCCGCCGCGGGAGGGGGGCCTCGTTGGCCTGACCGATTTCCCGACCCGGCCAAACCACCTGCAATACGGCAAACCAATGTGCTGTGGCGCGCCAATCCAGGAGATTTACATCAGAACATCAGTTGCTTCCGGCTTGTGCGTTCTGCGGCAATTTGTCTCCTCCACGGCAAATCCGGTCTTCCGTATTTACCTAGTAGTAATACTAATCTCGATTACTGTCAAGTAAAGATTGTTTAATTATGCACTATTTTTTAAACGCCTTAGTTTCTGTCGCTTATAGCTTGTTCGTGAATTGTGCAATCCACCAAGAACGCCATTTTGGACAAAATCGCGACTTGTTGACGGCCACGTAACCAACGCGTAAACGGCCGACGGGTTGCGCCGGGGCTGCCAGTGGCCATAATCTGTGTGAGCATGAGAAACATTCGCCTGACCATCGCGTACGATGGCGCCGGCTTCCACGGATGGCAACGGCAACCTCACCTGGAGACCATCCAGGAGATACTCGAAACGCGGATTGCAAAGATTACTGGCGCTGCCGTCACACTCTACGCGTCCGGGCGGACGGACGCGGGCGTTCACGCAACAGGGCAGGTGGCGAATTTCAAGACATCCTGCCCGATCCCTTGCGTGAGCCTGGTGAAGGCGATGAACGATGTTTTGCCTTCTTCGATCCGTGTGCGAAAAGCCGAAGACGCGCCTGCCGACTTCCACGCGCGCCATAGCGCGCGGGCCAAGACATACCGGTACCGCATTTTGCAAAGGGCGATCTGCCCGCCGCACCTGGCGCGATATGTTTGTCATCATCCGTATCCGCTCAATGTCCGGCTAATGGCACGGGCGGCGCGCCTGCTTGAGGGCGAGCATGATTTCACGTCGTTTGTCGGCAGCGATCCGGCGCGACGGGGAAAAGCAAGCGCTGAAGACTCAAACGTCCGGCAGATTTTTTATTCGCGGATCAGGTTGAGGAAAGAATTGCGGATGATTGTTTACGAAGTTCGCGGCTCGGGATTTCTGCACCACATGGTGCGCAACATCGCGGGGACTCTGCTTGAAATCGGTAGCGGAAAATTGTCGCCCGAAGATATTCCCGCAATTCTTCAGGCCCGCGACCGCAGCAAGGCCGGGCCAACGGCTCCCGCAAGCGGGCTGTGGCTTGCCAGAGTGGAATACTGATAACCAAAGGGGAGAGCATCCTCACGCCAAGGCGCGAAGGCCTCAAAAGAGTCGAATGGGCCATCGCCCGGTTCTGACCCGGGAAAGCCGGCACTAGCCGCCCGCGATGGCGCCGATCACGCAAAAAGGTTCCTTGCCGCTTACAACCGCATCGGGCAGCGGAGCGTCCGGCGGTTCGTGCGATAGGTCCTCTTCGCAGGCAAAGAAGCGGATGAACGGTCGGCGCCTGCCCGTGTCATGGTCGCGAATGGTGCCGCGTAGTACGGGATATTTTGCCTCCAGCGCGTCCAGCACTGACCGCACCGTGACCGCGCCCTCGACGTCAAGCGTGATCTCGTCATCTACCTGCGCGAGGGTGCGAAGATGGAAGGGAAGTGCGACTCGAATCATCAAAGTGTCTGTGTTTCAACCGACAGGACGCGTGGGAGGTCGTGGACAATGGCTTTCCAGCTATCCCCGCCGTCGGCCGAGCCGTAAACCTGTCCGCCCGTGGTGCCGAAATAGACGCCACAAGGGTCAAGCTTGTCCACCGCCATCGAATCGCGCAGCACGTTGACAAAGCAGTTGCGCTGCGGCAGTCCTTTGGTCAGCGGCTCCCATTCATTGCCGCCTGTCCGGCTGCGATAGACGCGCAATCGGCCCTTGAGCGGATAGTGTTCCGAATCGCTCTTGATAGGAACCACATAGATCGTCTCCGGTTCGTTTGCGTTGACGTCAATGACGAATCCGAAATCGGTGGGCAGGTTGCCGCTGACCTCGTGCCAGTTGTCGCCCGCGTCGTCGCTGCGCATCACGTCCCAGTGTTTCTGCATGAACAGCACGTTCGGCTGCGCACCATGGTGCGCAATGCGATGGACGCAGTGGCCGATTTCGGCGTCCTGGTCGGGAAGAAATTGAGAGCGCAGACCGCGGTTGATGGGCTTCCAGGTCTTGCCGCCGTCGTCGGTGCGAAAGGCCCCGGCGGCCGAAATGGCAATGAAAATCCGATGAGGGTTGGTCGGGTCCAGCACGATGGTGTGCAGGCACATCCCGCCCGCACCCGGCTGCCATTTTGGCCCGGTGCCGTGGCCGCGAAGCCCGGGAAGTTCCTGCCAGGTGAAGCCGCCGTCAACTGTGCGGAAAATGGCTGCGTCTTCCACCCCGGCGTAAACCGTGTCGGGATCAGACAGCGAGGGCTCCAGGTGCCAGACTCGCTTGAATTCCCAGGGGTGCTGCGTGCCGTCATACCACTGGTGCGTGGTGAGCGGCTTGCCGGTTTCGGAAGAGGTATCGTAAACAAAGCGGTTGCTTTCGCCTTGCGGCCACCCCTGCGGCGACTTGGTGACGCCTCCGCCCGGGGCCTCCCACGTCTTGCCGCCGTCGTTTGAGCGCTGAAGCACTTGCCCGAACCAGCCGCTTGTTTGCGAGCAATAGACGCGGTCGGGATCTACAGGCGAGCCCTTCATGTGGTAAACCTCCCAGCCGGCAAAATGCGGACCTCTTACGTTCCATTTCTTGCGCGTTCCGTCCGATTCAATGATGAACGCGCCTTTCACCGTCCCCACCAACAGCCGTACTCCGCTCATGCATGCCTCCTCTTCAGATTTCGTGAAATGCTGATCCCAATTAGCGTGCGCAGAGGCGCATCCTGCACCCCATAGGGCCGCCGGGTTCTTCTGTGATCCCCAGTTCATGACCCGGAAAGTTCGGAGAGGACAAGCCCCGCTCTAGTTACTTCATCTCACTTATTTGAGTGTTTTGCAAGCTGTTCGGCTTGTGCTCGCAGGCGCTTTTCCTGCTCGATGAGCTCGGGCGAGAGTTGCTGTCCGAAGTCCGCCAGTTCCATGATCTGGCGAAGTTCGATCTCGACTCCGCCGCCGAATGGAGCGCGCTTGAGCCATTCCACTGCCTCATCCATCGAACCCGCCTTCCACAGCCAGAAGCCCGCGACCAGATGATCGGTTTCCGGGAACGGCCCATCAATCACCGTGCGCTCGTTTCCATCAAACCTGACCCGCTTGCCCTTGGAACTAGGGGCCAGACCTTCGCCCGCCAGCATCACGCCGGCCTTTACCAGTTCTTCGTTGTACCTGCCCATCAACTCGAAGATCTTCGGGTCGGGCAGCACGCCCCCCTCTGAGTCTTTATTGGCCTTTACAATCACCATGAAACGCATTTTGTTCATTCCTCCATTGATGGGTCTGGTGCCCCGGCCTGGGGCGAGTCGGTAATGCGTATCGCAGCCCGTTGGCCTGCCCGCGCTATTCCTTTTCGCAGTTGATCATCCACGGAATACCGAAGCGGTCGGTGAGCATGCCAAAGCGCTTGGCCCAGAAGGTTTCCTGGATGGGCATGGTTACCGCAACGGCATCTTCCGCCAGCCCATTGTAGATACGGTCAGCTTCTGCAGGTTGATCGACACTTACGGATACTGAAAATCCCTGCGGCTTCGCCTGGCGGCCCGGAGGTGCGTCGGACGCCATGATCACCTGATCGCCAACAACCAGCCTGGCGTGGAGGATCTTCTTTTTCCACTCGGCCGGCACCCCGCGCTCGGCCGGTGTGCCCTCGTGGGTCATCATTGCTTCGATTTTTCCACCCAGCAACTTTTCGTAGAACTTGAACGCCTCTTCGCATTGGCCGGTGAAGAGAAGATAAGTATTGATTTGCATT
>JAJXZM010000430.1 GCA_021780055.1 Acidobacteriota bacterium | reverse complement strand
GAAATCGACCCACGCCCTTTCCAGGCGCTACTCGATCGAGCCAAGGCACAACTCGCTGGAGCCGAAGCGCAATTTGCCAAGACCTCTCTCGACGTTAAGCGCGATATACCCGAGGCGAATGCCCATGCAATTCCCCAAAGCCAACTTGACAACGACCGGCAAGCGCAACTCGCAGCAAAAGCAGCTGTCGATGCCGGTGTAGCAGCCGTCGAGCAGGCAAAGCTGAATCTTGGCTATACGAAGGTGCGTTCGCTCATCCCCGGAATCGCCGGAATCACCACTGTGCAGGTGGGCAACCTCGTGGGAGCTTCTACCGTCCTGACCTCGGTCTCGGAGGTGAATCCAATTAAGGTTTACTTCCCTATCACGGGGGATGAATATCTGCGGATTGCCAATAGGGTTGGCGGTGCACTGAACTTACTTTCTCGAACCGATCCGATACCACTGCAGTTAATACTTTCGAACGGTGAAACTTACAGGTATAAGGGAAGAATTCTCTTCGCTAACCGGCAGGTGGATCCCCAAACCGGAACAATCCAAATCGCAGGTGCCTTCCCGAACCCGCGCGATATCCTCCGTCCCGGAGACACGTGCCGTGTGCGCGCGGTCACCGAGCTGATTAAAGGGGCGCTTCTTATTCCCCAACGCGCGGTGACGGAGCTGCAAGGAGGCTACCAGGTAGCGGTGGTGGGGCCGGACAACAAGATCGACGTCCGCACCATCGACGTAGGAGAGCGAGCGGGAACAATGTGGGTCATCAATCATGGGCTGACGCCCGGCCAGAGCGTAGTGGCCGAAGGGGCTCAAAAGGTGAGAGACGGCATGACTGTCACACCGAAACCTTATACTCCGCCTGTTGGGGATAACTGATCTATGTCGAAATTTTTCATCAACCGCCCAATCGTCGCCATGGTAATCGCGATCCTGACGGTGGTTGTGGGTGTGATTACCATCGTCAGGCTTCCCGTCGCGCAATTCCCCGATATCGTGCCGCCTGAAACCAAGATCATGGCGACATTCGTCGGCGCCAATGCACAAACCCTGGCCCAATCCGTGGCAACTCCTATCGAAGAGCAGATGAGCGGCGTTGACAACATGAACTACATGTACTCGGTCAATGCGACCGCCAACGGCGGGATGACCATGATCGTGGATTTCGCTGTCGGCACCGACCCGAATACAGACCTCATTCTCAGCCAAATGCGTGAAACGCAGGCTTCTCCTCAATTGCCGGCGGCTGTCGCGCAGTATGGTGTCACCGTGCAGAAGGCAACGACGGCGCCGCTGATGCTTGTGGCCCTGTATTCTCCGCGTGGGACCCACGACGCGCGATTTCTTGCGAACTACGCATACATTAGTCTCGGCGACCCGATCACTCGCCTGCATGGCGTGGCCAACATTCAGATCTTCGGGGCGGGCCAATATGCCATGCGGATTTGGCTGAAACCAGAAGCGCTGGCCAGGCTGGGGATAACCGTCTCGGACGTCATCAACGCGGTGGAGTCACAAAACACGGTAAACCCGGTAGGGCAGATCGGCGGTGCGCCAGCGCCGCCAGGCCAGGAGTACACGTATTCCGTGCAAGCGCAAGGCCGCCTGGTGACGCCCCTGCAATTTGGCAACATCGTTGTCCGGGAAGAGCCCAGCGGCGGGATCGTTCGCGTCAAAGACGTGGCGAGCGTGGAACTGGGCTCACAATATTACACCATTAAAAGCCGCCTGAACGGGGAGCCGGCTGCAATCATTGCCGTTTATCAGACACCCGGATCGAACGCCGTCGATACCGCTAATGCCGTCAGAAACCTTATGGCTCGGATGAAACCGAAATTCCCGCAGGATATGTCCTATAGCGTATCTGTTGACCAGACCCGAGCCGTGACCGAAGGGCTTAAGGAAATCTTGATCACCCTGGGGATTGCCTTGGCATTGGTCATTCTGGTGGTCTATATCTTCCTGCAAGGCTGGCGCGCCACATTGATCCCGATGCTCGCGGTGCCCGTTGCCCTGGTGGGCACGTTTGCGGTCTTTCCTTTGTTTGGTTTTTCTATTAACACACTTTCAATGTTCGGGATGGTACTGGCCATTGGCCTGGTTGTGGATGATGCGATTGTGGTCGTCGAGGTGATCGAACGCCATATCGAGGAGGGATTGCCCCCAAAGGCCGCCGCCTTGAAAGGCATGGAAGAGATTTCGGGTCCGGTGATTGGTATTGCGCTTGTACTTTCTTCGGTTTTTGTTCCGACGGCCTTTATTCCAGGCATCACCGGCCGGCTTTACCAGCAGTTCGCGGTGACGATTGCAATTTCCGTCATCATTTCTGCCTTCAACGCGCTCAGCCTCAGCCCTGCGCTGGCTGCGCTCCTGCTGCGGCCGAGGGAATCAAAAGGAGGACCACTGAATTGGTTCTTCAGCTGGTTCAACCGCGTTTTCCGGAGCGCGACGAACCGTTATGTTCGCGCGTGTGGCAGCTTGATTCACAAAAGTGCGGTAGCAATGATAATCCTCGTGTTGTTTGGGGTGGCGGCCATTTACTTCCTAGGGAAGTTGCCGTCAGGCTTCTTGCCCGACGAGGACCAGGGTTATTTCTTTATCAATCTTCAGCTTCCCAATTCGGCTTCACTCCAGCGGACCGACCAGGCAGCGAGGGACATCGAAGGCATCTTGAACAAGACGCCGGGGATTCGATACACCACCAGCGTGATTGGGTTCAGCTTGCTGAGTTATGTTCAAGCCAGTTACAGTGCTTTCTTCTTTGTCACGGAGAAACCCTGGAGCAGCCGGAAGCAGAGAGCGGAGCAGTACGAGGTTATTAAGCAGCGTCTGAATCAGGAACTGAGCCGGCTGCCTCAAGGAACAGCCTTCAGCTTCTCCCCGCCGGCAATTCCCGGCGTGGGAACATCGGGGGGATTCACGTTCGTCCTTGAGGACCGGGGCGGGCACGACGTTCCATGGCTGGCAGCCAATGTCAATAAATTCCTTGCAGCAGCCCGTAAGCGGCCGGAGATAGCTGGCGTATCCACATCGTTTTTGCCGAGCGTGCCGCAGGAGTTCATCGCCGTGGACCGCGAAAAGGCGCTGAAACTCGGCGTCCCTATTTCCGAGGTCTATCAGACGGCCCAGACATTCATGGGCGGTTATTTCGTTAACTATTTCAATCGCTTTGGAAGGCAGTGGCAGGTTTATGTCGAAGGTGCGGGCCCATACCGGACGACCACCAGGGATTTAAGCCAATACTACGTTCGAAACAACAGTGGGACCATGGTTCCGCTTTCCGCGCTGGCGCGCTTCGAGCCGCGAATGGGCCCCGAGTTCATCATGCACTATGACGAGTATCCGGCAGCACAGATCAATGGCAACGCTGCGCCCGGTTATAGCTCCGGGCAAGCTATGGCGGCTCTCGAGCAGGTCTTTGACCAAACGATGCCGCAGGGCATGGGTTATAACTACATGGGGATGTCTTTTCAGGAGGAAGCAGCTGAGAAGGGTGTATCGGCAACAAGGATTTTCGGACTGTCCCTCCTATTTGTGTTCCTGATTCTGGCGGCCCTCTATGAAAGCTGGTCATTGCCCTTTAGCGTGCTGTTGAGCACACCCGTGGCCGTTTGCGGGGCCTTTGGCATCTTGCTTTTGCGCCGCGTGCTTGATTTGTCTTTGCTGCCACCCTACATGGTCCAGCTCGAAAATGATGTGTATGCGCAAATAGGCCTTGTAATGCTGATCGGCCTTGCCGCGAAGAACGCCATTCTGATCGTTGCCTTCGCCAAGGAGCAGTACGAAAAAGGACGACCCCTTATCGAAGCGGCACTCGAAGGCGCGCGCCTGCGTCTGCGGCCGATTCTCATGACTTCATTTGCATTCATCTTTGGCGTGGCGCCACTGTGGTTTGCCTCCGGCGCAGGTTCGGTGGCGCGTCAAGTCATGGGTACGACTGTGATCGGAGGCATGGTCGGAGCAAGTTTGATCGGCATTTTCTTCGTTCCTGCCATTTTCTGTGTAGTCGAGAAGCTCTCGCGAGCCGCACGGCATCAAGAGGCAGTCCAGCTGGCGCCCGGGGAAGCGATGGGCGAAGGCAAATAAATGAAAAAGTTCTTACTGTTCGCATTGATCGTTATTCTCCCTGCCTGTACGGTGGGGCCGAAGTACCGGCGGCCGCCCGTCAGCGTCCCTCAGGTCTATCGCGGACAAGCAACTAAGACGCCGGCTGCAGTGGCTCCGTCGCTGGGCAATGAGAAATGGTGGAATGTGTTTCAGGACCCCGTCCTCGTGCAACTGATCCACACTGTTCTCGACCACAACTACGACGTGCGGATCGCCGCTACTCGCGTGCTTCAAGCGCAGGCGTCACTTGGCATCACCCGTGCGAACCAGTATCCATATGTGAGCGCCGCGGCGGGGCTTTTCAGCCAGAAAAACCCGAAAATTTCCAAAGTGTTTCCCGACTACGATGTAAACGCCGGGCATCTGAATCTCTCGGTAATCTGGGATCTGGACTTCTGGGGCAAGTACCGGCGTGAAACCGAGGCAGCCCGCGCCAATCTTCTAGCCTCCGAGTGGGGACAGCGCGCGGTGCTGTCGTCACTGGTTGCAAGCGTAGCGTCGGCCTATTTCCATCTCCGCGCTCTTGACAGCCAGCTGACGATCACGAAGCGCACGCTGGCCACGCGTCAGGATTCGCTGCGGCTCATTCAAGTGCTGGAGAAGAACGGCTCGGAGTCAATGCTTGACGTGAGCCAGGCAGAGCAGCTCGTCGATGTAGCCGCCGAGTCGATCGCCGATCTGGAACGTCAGATCGCGCAACAGGAAAACCTGCTCAGCATCCTGCTCGGTGAAAATCCCGGCCCGATTCCGCGAGGCCGCCCCCTCATCGAGCAACCCTTGCCGCCTGAGATTCCTGCCGGACTGCCGTCGGAATTGCTCGCACGGCGGCCGGACATTCGTGAAGCGGAAGAAAACCTGATCGCCGCTAACGCGCAGATTGGCGTGTTGAAAGCCGCCCTTTTCCCGGATATTTCGCTCACGGCTACAGGGGGGCTTGAAAGCTACGCGCTCAACAGTTTCATCAGTCAGCCCTCCAGAATGTGGAATGCTGCCATAAATGTGACGCAACCTGTTTTTGCGGCGGGCGCGCTCCGCGCAGATGTAAGACTGGCACGGGCACAATGGAAACAGATGGTGCTATCGTACCAGCAGACAATCCAGCAAGCATTTGGCCAAGTCTCGAACGCGATCATTGGTTACCAGAAGGACCGTGAATTCCGTAGCCAGCAGGAGCGACTCACTGACGCGGCGCGGGTTTCTAATCACCTCTCGATGGTGCTCTACCGGAGCGGCGGGGCCAGCTTTCTTCAGGTTTTGACGAGCGAAACAAACTATTTCGCGGCCGAATTGAATCTTGTCCAGGCACAACTCAACGAACGGCTCGCACTCGTCCAGTTTTACGAGGCGCTCGGCGGGGGATGGCAGCAGTAAATGCTACTTATAAGGTGCAAGCCCTCCGGTGACTGAAAGTTTGTTTTGGATTTCAGCGTGACTTGCCGCTTAACGTCTGAACCTGAAGAGAACGGGAATGCAGCACAATCCTCTCGGAATCACCTGCGGTCATGGCGGATGAATGGAAACCCAGTTACAATCCCTGGTTGATCGCAGTCTACGTGATGCTTGCTACTTTCATGGAGGTGCCCGATGCCTCTGTGGCTTCAGTGGCATTGCGGCACATCGCCCGGAAGTCTTTCGGCGAGCGTGGATGAAGCCACCTGGGTTTTGACCGGGTATCTTATTTCCAACGCGATCGTCCTCCCTTCCTCAAGCTGGTCCAGCAGCCTTTTTGGCCGCAAGCAATATCAGATTATTTCCATTTCAGTTTTTGCCGTCGCCTCCGGACTCTTTGGGGCTTCGACGAGTCTCACGATGCTGGTAACAGCGCGCGTGACCCAGGACGCAACGGGCTTCCCACAGCTCGCCTCCGTACAGTTACTTCCAATGTATTCTCAGCCAGGGTTTGATGCCGGCCCAAACTGTCCCTGCTTTGCAACTTTTTGCTCGCACAGGATCGGCTTTTATGCGCCCGCTTCAAACCCTCCGTTAAGCTCTTGATTGAGCATCTGTGCCGAACGCGCCAGGCGCACTTGCAGGTCAGCCAGACTCTTGCGGATGGCTTGACGATGCTCTTCGAGCCGGCTCTCCGTTACTGCTGCAAGTTGCTTCTGGTAATTCTCAAGGGAGCTTTGAAGGGTTGCCTGAATGCTGGACGTTGCCTGGGCCGTCTCATTTCGCAACACGAATGCCGACGCATCGACTTTATCCGAGAGTTCCTGCATCACGGAGTCCGAATTGGCCCTGACCTCAGCGACGATCCTAGCTCCGGCGTCTTTGGCGTCTGCCTGCATACGTTCCACCACGCTGCTATACCAATGGTCCGTAATTTCCCGCAGCCGCATCTCAAACTCTGCGGATTCCTTTTCTCGAGACTCTTGCGCAATTTTATTGACGCCTTCAAGCTGGGATCCTGCAGCCTGACGAATCTGGTTTTTCATAGAATCCAGGGTCTCCTGCGTCATCGCCGAGATCTGGGTCCTGGAGTCTGCAATACTCTTTTCCCAAATACCGGCAATCTCCTGCTCCAATGCCCTCAGGCTTGCAAACTTCCCCTCCGCGCTCTGCGACAAAGACGCCTGCTCGGACTTTCCCATTT
>JAJXZM010000068.1 GCA_021780055.1 Acidobacteriota bacterium | reverse complement strand
GAGCTGTCACAGGAAAGTTTTGATGAGTTACAGAAGATTGCCACCGGCTCCAGTTACTGGCTGGCGCTGGTGGGTGAGTCTCGCGCCAAGGCCATGCAGTTGAGCAGCGCATTCTACTTCTATCGGCAGGCCCTTGCCAAGAACCCCAGGATGCTCGGCGTCCATGCTGCCATTGCTGCCCTGTATCAGAAATCGGGCCACCCTGATTGGGCGAAGGCGGAGCAGCAACGGGAAGAGAAGCTGGGAAAACCAAACTGCGCGATTGAACAAGACGAATGCGCGTTTCGCGCGGGCCGCTATCAGGAACTGGCCGGCCTGGCAGGGAAGACGCCGGCAGTTTACTACTGGAAAACAAAGGCCTATCAGAAGCTGGCTATTGACGCGCTGGGGCATCTGGGTCAGTTGCCGGATTCACCCCAACTTCACGAACTTATGGGCCGGATATACATGGATGAGCGGCAGTTTCCCGCTGCCGTCGAGGAATGGCAGAAGGCTTATGATTTATCAGGAAAAGATCCGGCTATCGGGAGGCAACTGGTCCTGGCGCTCTTCCAGGTCCAGAATTTCACCGAAGCCCGGCAATTGCTGGAGGCCATGCTCCAGCAGAGTCCCGAAGCTCCCGACTTGAACTACATGTACGGGTTCACGCTGCTGAGCCTCAAGCAGCCCAAAGAGGCCGCTCATTATCTGGAAATTTCTCTTAAGCAGGACCCGGAAAACCTCGCCGCGCACAGCACGCTGGCGCAGGCTTACCTGGCAATGGGAGAATCCAAGCTGGCCATCCCTCACCTGAAGGCGGCTTTGCCGACCGATCACGACGGCAGCCTCCACTACCAGCTTGCGAGGGCTTACCAGGCGAGCGGCCAGCCGGAACTGGCCCGTGCGATGCTTCAGCAGTATCAGCAGATGCACAGCGCGCACCAGGAAGAACAGCAGACCCTTCAGAAGGAAGTTCAGATCACAGCGCCTGGACCCGGCTAGATGATCCGCGTGGCGGCTGCATGCCCGCCCGTGTTAGCTGGAGGGCTCGTCGACCTTTAAAAACTGGTCGGCCTTTACGCCTTTCAGCCGTTGCACGATTCCACTGGGCCAGCGGATCTCAATCTCTTCAACCACAGCGGTTTTCCCCAGCCCAAAGTGCACGCCGAAATGGCTGGATGAAGCGTAGCCCACCGCGCTGGTCATGTGGTTGTACTGGTTCCCGATTCGTACCCGCGCCCCGATCCCGTCGCGGTTGCTCTTGTGTCCCACCAGGTTCAGGATCAGCCAGTGGTTGTCGCCTGGGCTGATGTTTTCCCATATTTCCGCCGGCCCCTCCAGCGATGACGTCACTGCGTCGACTTTCCCGTCCCTGTTCAGGTCTGCGAACGCGGCGCCGCGGTGCGCCTGCGGCACCTGGAAATCGTTTCCGGCCTCGCGTGAAACGTCGGTAAAAGTTCCATTGCCGAGGTTGGCAAAGATGCTGTTCGGTTGTTTGTAGTGGGTTGCTTCAAAAAGCTCGACGTTGTTGTCCACGTGCGAATTTGCCGTGAACAGGTCCTTCAAACCGTCGTTGTTGAAATCGAAAACGCCCAGGCTCCATCCGCTTCGCGAGGCGGAGAGCACGCTGAGCCCACTGCTGTACGTTACATCCTCAAACATGCCTTTGCCCATGTTTCGAAACAGTGGAAACGTTTCATTGGAAAGGTCGGTGACGAAGATGTCCGGCAGCCCGTCGTTATTGTAGTCGCGAAAGTCCACGCCCATGTTGGAAACGGGTTCGCCGTTGTTCAGCAGCGCTGCCCCGGCAAAAAGTCCGACTTCTTCAAAAGTGCCGTTGCCGAGATTGTGGTAAAGGTAGTTGGGCATGTTGTCATTGGTGACGTAAATGTCCATGTGGCCGTCGTTGTCGTAGTCGGCAAAACCCACGGCCATGCCGCGGCCGACGTGTTTTCCGAAGCCGGCTTTTTCCGTTACGTCCTCAAAAGTGCCGTCGCGCCGGTTCCGGTAGAGCGTACAAGTCAGTCCCTCAAAATATTTCGGATGGCAATAGGTTCTCAGGTTGCGGGCACGGTCACCGCAAAAGCGGTTGTGGTCAAGCGAAAACACGGAGTAATTCACCACGAACAGGTCCAGCCAGCCGTCGTTGTCGTAGTCAAACCAACCGGCGCCCACAGCCCACTTGTCGCTCTTGATGCCGGCATGCTCGGTGACGTCTTCAAACGTACCATTGCCGCGGTTACGGTAGAGGATGTTCCGAAAGACCCCGGCGACAAAAAGATCTACGTGGCCGTCGTTGTCGTAATCGGCTGCCGCGGCGCCCATCGAATAGCCGGCTCCAGCAAGCCCTGTCTCTTTGGTCACGTCGATGAACTTCATCCCGCCTTCATTGCGGTACATGCGGTTGAAGTACTTGGGATCGTCTTTCTCCATCGACGGCAGCGAGGCGCCGTTGGCAAAAAAGATGTCGGGAAAACCGTCCCCGTTGTAATCAAAGACCGCAATGCCGCCCGTCATGGTTTCGATCAGGTGTTTTTCAGGCGTAGGATTGTTTTCCACCGCGAAGTTTACGCCGCCTGCAGGCGCAACATTACGAAATTGGATGGGATCGATTTTCGGAGCAGGCCGCGCCGCAAACCCGAAACGGGGAGCCAGCAGAGGGACACACAGCCCCGCACCGGCCCTCAGCAGATCGCGTCTGGTCAGTTTACCGGCCATTACCAGACGTTTTCCCCCACCATGCTCATGCGGTTATCTTGCCATCCGGATGGAATTCCAGTCAACCCACTGGGGACAGTCGCCGCATGTCCGCCGTGGCTTACCGGCAACGATGCGGCAGTCCTCGCTGGGATATAATTCCAGTGAACCACATTTACCGGAATCGCTCGGTTCTTCCGGGCATGCCCTCCAGCTCTTGGGTCTCGCCCGACAACCATGGCCTGTTTCATGGTACAGGAGGTTATTTGATGCAAAATATTCGTGCTGCAGCAGTTCAGTTTGAACACATTGCCGGCGACAAGCGGGCCAATCTGGCGAAAGTCCGTGAATTTGTTGAGCGTGCCGTGCAGGAAAAGGTAGACCTGATCCTGTTTCCGGAGTGCTGCATCACGGGCTACTGGTTTCTGCGCCACCTTTCCCGGCCGGAGCTCGCCGCGCTGGCCGAGCCGGTCTTCAGCGGACCGTCGTCGCAGGAAATGATGGCCCTGGCAACGCGGCACGGAATGACCATTGGCGCTGGGCTGGTGGAAGCGGCGGAAGATGGTGCTCTCTACAACACCTATGTTGTGGCCATGCCCGACGGCACGGCTCGCCGTCACCGCAAACTCCATGCGTTTGTCAGCGAGCACATCTCGAGCGGTTCCGAGTACACCGTCTTTGACACGCCGCAAGGATTCCGCGCGGGCATCCTGATCTGTTATGACAACAACCTGGTTGAAAACGTCCGCATCACGGCGCTTGCGGGAGCTGAGGTCCTTCTGTCGCCCCACCAGACCGGCGGCTGCCGCACCCACAACCCGCACCTGATGGGACTTATCGAGCGCCGCCTCTGGGACCAACGCACGCAAAATCCCGAAGCGATCGAAAACGAGTTTCGCGGTCCCAAGGGCCGGGGCTGGCTGATGCGATGGCTTCCCGCCCGCGCGCACGACAACGGTGTCTTCCTGATCTTCAGTAACGGAGTGGGCGTCGACGATGACGAAATCCGCACCGGCAACGCGATGATCATCGATCCCAACGGCCGAATCCTGGCGGAGACTTGGAAGGCTGGCGATGACATGGTGATTGCGGACCTGGACGGGTCTCTGCTGGCGCCCAGCGTGGGGCAGGCGTTCCTCAAGGCACGCCGACCGGACCTTTACCGCGCTCTGGCTAAAAAGACCGGGCGTGAAGAAGACACGCGAAGCCTCAAGTTTAAGGAATAGTGTTCTGACGGGCCATCTTTCTCCGCAGGTTCGGTTCATAGGTTGTAAACATGCCGCGGCCGTGGCCGCCGTCAGGCCTTCCTCAATTCCTCTCAATGTTCGTGACGATGAAGGTGTGAATGGGCGTGGACTTCGCCCGACTTGTGCACGTGCAGATGCGAATGAAGCAGGCCGGTGGTTTTCAGCAGAGGCACGTCGCCAAGGATTTGCGCCGGCGTGCCGCTGGCCGCGACGCGGCCTTCGTGAAAAACAAAGCAGTCATCGGCGATATCTTCAATGATGTCGAGATCGTGTGTTGTGGTGACGACGGTCCTGGCGCCGTCCTTTGCGCGCACCAGGAAGTCGATCATGTGGCTGGCGCTCCTGGGGTCGAGCGCCGCCGTGGGTTCGTCGAGCAGCAGAATTTCCGGATCGAGAACCAGGACGGAAGCAAGCGCGACGCGTTTCTTCTCTCCCATGGAGAGATGGTGCGGCGAGCGGTCTTTCAGGTGCGTAATCTCCATCATCTCGAGGGTTTCCGCAATCTTTCTGCGCACCTGATCTGTCGCCCAGCGGAGCTGGAGCGGCCCGAAAGCCACCTCGTCAAAAACCGTGGGTGAAAAGAGCTGCACGTCCGGGTTCTGGAAGACAAGTCCGACACGGCGGCGAAAATCCGCCCCGAAGCCGTCGTTCTGGATGCTCTCTTCGGTGAGCAGTCTGCCGCAGAAGCGCACCGTCCCTTCGTCGGGGAAGCAGAGGCCGTCCAGGATGCGCAGCAAGGTTGATTTGCCGGAGCCATTCGCTCCCAGCAGCGCCACCCGCCGGCCGGCTTGCACCGTCAGGTTCAGATGGTCGAGCGCTGTTACCTCGCGGTAGCGGTAGGTAGCATCGGAGACTTCAAAAACCGGGACCGGCGTACCGTTGTTTATGTTTGTTGTCCTCATCTTCCCAACCAGAACGCGGCGATTGAAACCAGGGCAAATGCCCCCAGCATGGCCCAGTCGAAATTTCTCATCTGGAATTCGTCCAGGATCGAAACGTCGCCGCGATAGCCGCGCGACTGCATGGCCAGGTAAACCTCATTGCTCAGGTCAAAGGTTTTTGACATCAGCACCCCGGCGCTCGCGGCCGCCACCCTGCGCCGCTCGTGGCCCGTCAGTTCGCCGATCATGCGGCTGCGGCGCGATTCGAACATGTCGCGCGCGCTTTGCAGCACCAGGAAAAGATATCGATAGGTCATACCCAGGATGGTGACCAGCACGGCCGGCACGCGCAGGACGCGCAGCGCCTTCAGGACGTGGTTCCACGGTGTGGTGAGCACCAGCAGCACGCACAGCGTGGCCGCAGTCTCGACGCGCAGCACCAGGTAGCCGGCGCTGGCAAGGCCTTGCGCGGTAACGTCCCATCCAAGCACGGGAAGATGCCAGATCACGTGGCCCGGAGTCAAAAACGGAGCCGGCAGGGCAATCACACCGGTAAACAGCAGCACCGCGATCCACACCCTTTTCAGCAATACGCCGAACGAAACATGCGAAAGCGCCGCCAGCGCGATGGCAATGGCTAACAATCCTGCAATCACGGCAAAGCTTCGAGACGCGGCGGCGGACGCCACGAGGGCAAGAATCCCCACCAGTTTGACGCGCGGGTCAACGCGTTGCAGCAGGCCGTCGGCGCGCGCCGTTTGTTCGGCGTAAAAGGCGTGCTCCATGGCGTCCACAAAGCTTGACGTAGTACGCTCCAGAAATCCCCGTGTTCCGCTGCGCTTGGCCGGCATCGCCTAGCTTTCCTCCGTGCTTGCAGGAGCATGATCCATTCCCGGGCGGACCTTCCGCGCGATCCAGCCGACGAGGAGGGTGATCAGGATGATCGTGCCAACGCCGAATATGGCCGAGAGGATGTAACCGAACGCCGCGCTGTGCATAAAGGGCGGCGAGTAATCAGGGAAGGGCGCAGTCCAGATGTCTGATAGCCGTTCCAGACCTCTTGGGGCCGCGGCTGGAGGCGCAACGTTCCTTGAAACTGCCGCCATCTGTTGCCGCGCGGCCGAGTCGACAAAATCGTGGACGTTCCATTCGCCCCAGGCCTTTCCAGCCGCCAGCAGGCCCAGCGGCGCCAGCACCATTAGCAGGCCAACGGCCGTCCACAGCGGCCTGGCTGCCCGCCAGCCGGTCATCGCCGTTTGCTGCGCTTCTTCCTGCGGCATCGGAACACGAGGAGCCGTGAGGCGGAGCAGCGAAGGATTAGCACGCTGCAGATAAGCCACAATGCCGCCGGTCACTACCAGCTCGGCCAGTCCGGCAAACGTAAGGTGGCCAATCATGATGGCGGGGATGGCGATGTTGAGCGGGTAGGGCGCGTAAAGCGGAGCGCCCGACGCGCTTTTGAAAAAGTCCGGCTGAATGCCCAACTCAATGGCGGCGCAGAGGGCTGCTCCGTTGATGGCCAGATACCCGGCCAGCGCCGCTGCAACAACGCGCCGGGGCGATGTGATCGCAGACCGGCCGGCAACCGCCCGATAGACCATCCAGGCGACAAGCGATCCCACAATCGCCATGTTGAAGCAGTTAGCTCCCAAGGCTGTGATGCCGCCGTCGCCAAAAAACAAAGCCTGAATAAAGAGCGCCGTTGAAAGCGCCAGAATTGACGCCCATGGACCCAGCACAAGGCTGGCGATGCCGACTCCCAGCGGGTGCGCCGTGGTGCCGCCCGGGATCGGAATGTTGAACATCATGATGACAAACGAAAACGCCGCAAAGACGGAGATCAGCGGCACCAGGCGTGTCAGCAGAAGCTTGCGCGTCTTGCGCAGG
>JAJXZM010000150.1 GCA_021780055.1 Acidobacteriota bacterium | reverse complement strand
GATCTTGTAAAACGCGTCAAGGTTAGGATTGCCGGTGGCAGCATGCTGCGGCGGAGGAGCAACGGCAAAGTCCGCCGGCATGGTCGAGGAAGCCTTGGCTTGCGCAAGGACCTTGTCCTCATCGGCGTTGGAGCCGTGCTGGGCCTCGTATACGGAGCTATAAAGTTTTTTTAGCTCAGCCGCGTTCGGGCTGTTGCTGGCCTCCGCCAGTGCCGTGGCGCGCGCAAAGTTCCAGATGGCCTTGTTGACGTCGCGCGGAGTCTCATTGTAGTAAGACTGCCCCAGAAACGAATAAATCAGGAAATTGTTGGGATCATCCTGTCCGGCAGCCTCTAGAGACTTGATCGCCTGGTTATAGTTCTTTTGTTGCATGGCGACAAATCCGGCGGCGGTATTGAAAACAGCCCGCTTGGTCTTGGGTTTCACGTACTCTTCAAACTGTTCCTCAGTCACACCAGCAGGTTTCTGCAGGTTCTGAAGGGCCTCCAGCCCGTGCTGGGCATATTCAGCAGTCTGCGTCAATTCCGCTGCGGCGTTCGAATCTGAAGGCTTGAATGTGTACGGAAAAACGAGGCAGAGATAGGACAGCGCATCCAGATTGTTAGCGTCGATCCCGACCGCTTTCTTTGCCGCTGCGATCGCGTCGCTGGTCTGGCTAAGCTGAACGTACGTCTGCATCTGAGCCACATACGCGTTTGCCAGAAAATCAGACTGCGCGTACTTCTCAATAAACGCCTGAATCAGAGGAATCCTCTTCTTCGCATCGGTTTCCTTGACAAAGGCCTGAAAGGCGTCATATTCGGCTCGGCTCTTCCATTGAGGGGTCTTCGCCTGGGGCGCGGCTGGAACTGGCGCTGGCGATGCAGCAGCAGAGAGCATCCCCGCTCCCTGTGGTCTGACAGCTGCGTGCGATGCGCTTGGCAGGCTGACGAAACCAGCTAGCATGATCATGCTGAAAAGCACAGTCGTTTTCTTCATCTTAAAGCTACCTCTTGTTCGTGGGTTTTGAATACCGGGCCCAATAGGCGTCTTCGGCACCAGGTCCGAGCACGCCGCGGAAAACTCGCAGTGTTCCGCCCAGTCACTTGCCCGGCCGGATACCGTCCATCTGGAGCATATCTCCAAATACCAAGTCTTGCTGAACATTGCAAGAAAAAACTTATGACTCCCTTTCTAGCCACCACCTTACGAAGTACAATCCCCTTTGCCACTTAGATGCAAAAACAGGAACATAAGTACCTGCTGTTAGCTTACCATTTATCTGCGCCCTGCACATTCTTACTCTGGAGGTTTCCATCGTCGCGAAATTCTTTTCCATCCTCCGATAAGGCGGTTATTATGAATCTTCAGGAAGTGAACGGGCTCCCCATCCCATTCCCGGATCGCCGAAAGGGATTGCAATTTTCGCACGTTTAGAACAAGATGGCAACTTTCCTTTTATGATTTTCACGATTTAACTGAAAGGACTGCAAATTGGCTAAGAAAACTATTCAAATTACTAAGCCCGAAGGGAAACTGGGTGTGATGACCTGCGGGATGGGGGCGGTAACCACCACCTTTATCGCCGGAGTTGAGGCGATCCGCCGAAACCTCGCCAGCCCCATCGGTTCGCTGACCCAGATGGGGACCATCCGGCTGGGAAAACGCACAGAAAAACGAACCCCGCTGATCAAGGACTTTGTCCCTCTTGCGGGACTTCAGGACCTCGTCTTTTCAGGTTGGGACATTTTCCCTGACAGTTCATACCAGGCTGCCCTGAAGGCGGGCGTGCTGGGGCCGGCTCATCTCAACGAAGTTAAGGATTTCCTGGAGGATATTCGCCCTCTTCCGGCCGTGTTCAATCGCAAGTACGTAAAAAGACTGAACGGGTCCAACGTCAAGCGCGGGAAAACGAAGATGGACCTTGCCAAACAGCTTATGGAGGACATTCAGGCCTTCCGCGAGAAAAGCGGCGCAAGCCGGATGGTGATCATCTGGTGCGGGTCGACGGAAATCTTCATGAAACCGGGGCCAGTGCATCAATCCATCGCCTCATTTGAAAAAGGCCTGCGCGCGTCAGACCCCGGCATCGCGCCCAGCATGATTTACGCCTATGCAGCACTGAAACTGGGCGTCCCGTTCGCCAACGGCGCTCCCAACCTGACTTCGGATATTCCGGCTCTCCAGGAGTTGGCCCTTGAGAACAAGGTCCCCATCTGCGGAAAGGACTTCAAGACTGGGCAAACGCTCATGAAGACCATCCTTGCCCCGGGGCTCAAGGCGCGCATGCTTGGGCTGAACGGCTGGTTTTCAACCAACATCCTGGGCAACCGTGATGGAGAGGTGCTCGATGATCCGGAATCCTTCCGCACCAAGGAGGAAAGCAAGCTTTCGGTGTTGGAGTACATCCTTCAGCCCGACATCTATCCGCAACTCTACAAGGACTTTTACCACAAGGTCCGAATCAACTACTATCCGCCGAGCGGCGACAACAAGGAAGGCTGGGACAACATCGACATCTTCGGCTGGCTCGGCTATCCCATGCAGATCAAGATCGACTTTCTTTGCCGCGACTCCATCCTTGCCGCGCCGATCGTCCTTGACCTCATCCTGTTTATGGACCTCGCCCAACGTTGCCCAGAAATGGCCCGGAAGGGCATCCAGGAGTGGCTCTCCTTCTATTTCAAGAGCCCGATGTGCGCACCCAACCTCTACCCTGAGCACGATCTGTTCATCCAGCTCATCAAACTCAAGAACACTTTGCGCTATCTGCGAGGCGAGGAGCTGATCACTCACCTCGGTCTCGAGTACTACGATTGATCACGGTTAAAGATGTCCGCAAGGCTTGCCGGGCGAGAAATCGCCTTTGACAAAGCCTTGCGGACACCCGGATAATTGATATTTCAAAATAGCGAGCAGACTTACTTGGCGAGGCGTCCGGCAATAAGATTTTTCCCGGCTGGAATGCAGGTTCCCGCTGAGTTCAACCGCACGGAGACCGATACCCATGACAAAACGTAATCTGATCCTGGTCGCGTTGGCTATTGTGGTGGTGGTGATCGGAGTAATTCTCTATCAGCGTTCGAGGCAAGCCCCCAAGCCCGTTGAAGCTCCAACGGAGGCTGCAAAGACACAGCCTGTGGGTTCTCCCTCGCTCCTGCAGCCTGCCTCGCTCACAGAAAAAGCTCCGGACGTCTATTGGGCAAAGTTTGATACTACAAAGGGCGCGTTTGTCATTAAAGTCACGCGGGACTGGGCGCCCCTCGGAGCTGATCGCTTTTACAATCTGGTCAAGAATGGCTTCTTCAATAACGCGAGCTTTTTCCGCGTGATCCCCGGATTTATCGTCCAGTTCGGTATCAGCGCGGACCCTAAGGTTTCTGCAGTCTGGCACGATGCCGACATCCAGGACGATTCCGCAAAACAAAGCAACATGGCCGGAACGGTCACTTTCGCCACGGCCGGGCCGGATACGCGCACGACGCAGGTCTTCATCAACCTGGCGGATAACAGGTTTCTGGATGCGCAAGGCTTTTCGCCCTTCGGAGCCGTCACCCAGGGGATGAACGTCGCACAGAGCTTCTATGGCGGGTACGGTGAAGGCGCTCCGAACGGGAACGGCCCCGACCAGCAACTGATCCAGAGCCAGGGCGAAGCGTACCTCGCCGCGAACTTTCCCAAACTCGACCACATCAAGTCGGCGACGATCCTCCAGTCTCAGCCTTAATCAATCCCTCGCCGCAGCCGATCTCCGATAAAATGAGCTTTGGAGTCCGCTGACGTTTCTGCCTGAGCACGGAGGCTCCGTGCAAGTCGTTAAAGGATGGCGGCAAGTTCAGTGCGACAACAATGGGGCCGAAGAATCCGAACACAATCAAGGGACAGGAGAATACATGGAAAAATTGCAACCTGGGCTTCATGCCATTATCGAAACCTCTGCCGGAACCATGACGTGCCGGCTCTATCCGGAACACGCGCCAAAAACCGTCGAAAACTTTGTGGGTTTGGCCCAGGGAACACGGGAGTTCAAAGACCCGCAAACCGGCGAAAAGGTCAAGCGGCCTTTCTATGACGGATTGATCTTCCACCGCGTAATGCCGAACTTCATGATCCAGGGCGGATGCCCGCTCAGCACTGGCACCGGCGGACCCGACTATCAGTTTGAGGATGAATTCACAAAGGAGCTGCGCTTTGACGGAGTGGGCCGCCTGGCCATGGCCAATGCAGGCCCCGGCACCAACGGCAGCCAGTTCTTTATCACTGTCGCGCCAACTCCGTGGCTCGATGACCATCACACGATTTTCGGCCAGGTGGTCCAGGGCCAGCACGTCGCCACAAAGATTTCCATGGTCACACGCGACCGCCGCGACAAACCTCTCGAACCTGTCGTCATCAAGCAGATTCGAATCGAAGAAGTGAAATGAAGGATGAAGTGGGAAGGATGAAAACAAACCCACTATTCGTGCAGTCTCGACTTTGAGTCTAAGCTCTTATTGCGATTGGCTTTTACGGTAATTGCCGTAACAATTGCTATGAGTTCATTGGTCTCCTGAATTAATGGTTCGAGCTTGCTTCCTGTGACACGGCCGGATTCAGCCATCAATTCAAGCCAGTAAAGGCTTTCCCGTGCATCTTTCTGTGCAACCGCGTATTTATGAATGAAATCGGCGCGACTCTCGCCGGATAACGCTTCCTGCAAGTTCGCGCCGATCGAAGTTGCCGCCCGCACATACTGCTTTGCCAGCAGCCTGCTGGCGCCATCTTTCTGCTCGTCCAGGTAACGATAGAGTCTCAGTGCCCGGAGCGCATATGGGAAGGATCGCCTCCTAATATCTGCCGGCCGGTCCCCTGGTTTGCTTTCAGCCTTCATCCTTCACACTTCATACTTTATACTTCCTTACACTCCGATCACTTGCACCAGTTCTTTGACCGAGTCGGCGGATTTCTGGAGCGCGGCCTGCTCTTCCGCTGTCAGTTTGATCTGGATGATCTCTTCGATCCCGTTCTTCCCAAGCTTGACCGGAACTCCGATAAACAAGCCGTTAATGCCGTACTCGCCTTCCAGGTAAGCCGTGCACGGCAGGATCTTCTTGCGGTCGTAGAAGATGGCTTCCACCATTTCCACCGCCGCGGCTGACGGAGCATAAAAAGCGCTGCCGGTTTTCAGGTAATTCACGATTTCCGCACCACCCTTGCGAGTGCGATCGATGATGGCATCGAGCTTATCCTTCGGCATCAACTCGCCCACCGGAATACCCGCCACGGTAGTGTAACGGGGCACGGGCACCATGGTGTCGCCATGGCCGCCCAGCACGAATCCCTGAACGTTCTGCACGGAAACGTTCAGCGCTTCTGCGATAAAGGTTCGATAGCGCGCGGTGTCCAGCACGCCCGCCATGCCGATCACGCGGTTCTTTGAAAAGCCGCTGACCTTCAGCGCGGTCTGCGCCATGGCGTCCAGCGGATTGGTCACGATGATCAGAAACGCTTCCGGAGAAACCTTGGCTACCTTTTCAATTGTTCCCTTCACCACGTCATAATTGGCTTTCAGCAGATCGTCGCGGCTCATGCCGGGCTTGCGCGGGAAACCGGCCGTCATGACAACGACGTCCGAGTTCGCGGTGTCGGCAAAATCATTCGTGCCTTTGACAGAAACGTCGTAGCCCTCAATCGGTCCGGCTTCCAGCAGGTCCAGGGCCTTGCCTTGCGGCACTCCTTCCAGAATGTCAATCAACACAACGTCGCCAAGCTGCTTGTCAGCCAGGCGATGAGCACACGTGGCGCCAACATTCCCTGCGCCTATTACGGTAATTTTCTTGCGCATCTTCAACCTCCCTGTTTGTAAATTTCCACTGTCCGGCACTTCATCAAGTCAACAGCACCGGGCTTTATTTCGCCATGTTTTCGATGATGGCGTCAGCAAAAGCTGCCGTTCCAAGCCTGGTGATGCCGGAGATGCCTTCCATTTTCATCAGGCGTTCCAGGTCATAAGTCACGCGGTGCTGGGCGATGGTATCGACAAGCGCGCGCTCGATCATCTCACCGGCTTCCGGCCATCCGATAAATTCAAACATCAGGACCGCGGAGCGGATGACGGCGGCCGGGTTGATAACATCCTTGTCGGCGTATTTCGGAGCAGTGCCGTGCGTGGCTTCGAAAACGCCGTAGCCGTCGCCGATATTGGCGCCCGGAGCCAAGCCCAGTCCGCCGATCTGCGCCGCGCAGGCATCGGAAAGATAATCGCCGTTCAGGTTGGGCGTGCAGAGCACCTGGTATTCGTCGGCGCGGGTCAGGATCTGCTGGAAGATGGAATCTGCGATGCGGTCGTTAACCAGGATCATCTTTTTCCATTTGCCGTTGCCGTGCGTCGCATAGATCGCATCCAGGCAGTCCTTGACCTCTTTGTAGATCTGCTGCTTGAAGGCGTCCGTCGCCATCTCAAGCCCGGGCTCGATCATGGCCGCGTTCGCTTCAATTGACAGATTGGGATCGTGGTCCTTGTTGCCGATAATCCAGCTTTCACGCTCCGTAACAATCTTGTCGCGGAATTCTTCCCGCGCGAGCTGGTAGCCCCAATCACGGAAGGCGCCTTCAGTGAACTTCATGATGTTGCCCTTGTGCACCAGCGTCACACGGTTGAGTCCGTGGTCGAGCGCGTACTGAATGCCCTGCCGCACCAGCCGCTTGGTCCCCAGAATGGAGATGGGCTTGATGCCGATGCCGGAATCCGCACGGATCTGCTTG
>JAJXZM010000308.1 GCA_021780055.1 Acidobacteriota bacterium | reverse complement strand
CCTGCTCATCCTGCCCCGGCTGCAGCTTGATCTCGGCAAGCGCGTTGTCGATGCATCCGGCGAAAGCCGGCCGCTGGCATGGACCGGCATCGTCGCCTATCCCATTTCAGTGCTGGTGCTAGTTTTGCTGTATGGCCGGCGCATGGAAGTGGTGGGGGCCGTGTGGGCCATTATGGCGCTGGGCGACAGCTTTGCCAGCATTGCCGGCGAGACCCTGCGCGGGCCTGCGGTTCCCTGGAATTCCGGTAAGACGTGGTCTGGCTTTTTCGCCTTCATCGCCGCCGGAACCGTGGGCAGCTTTTTGCTGGGCCGCTGGATCGATCCATCCTTTCCTTCAACAAAAGTTCTGATCATCTGCGCTGCCACGGCAACGGTGGGAGCGGTGGTGGAGTCGTTGCCCATTGGCCTCGACGACAACATCTCAGTCCCACTGGTTTGCGGCGGGTTCATGTATTGCGCGCTGCTCATGCAGTGGTCGGCGGTGGAGAGCAATCTGCCGTATCTTGGCGTGCGCGTGGTGCTGGCCGTTGCCATCAACGGCGTCTTCGCGCTGGTGGCGCTGGCGTTGCGCACGGTGAACCGCTCGGGCGCGCTGATGGGCTTCCTGATGGGCGCGACGATTTACATGGGCTATGGGTACAAGAGCTTCCTGGTGCTGCTGGCGTTTTTTGTGCTGGGCACGGTGGCCACGCGCCTCGGCTACGCACGGAAGGCGGCGCGGGGCGTGGCGGAGGGCCGCCGGGGAGCAAGAAGCTGGCGCGAGGCCACGGCCAACACGCTGGCAGCGGCTTTCTTTTCCATCCTTGTGATCACCACCCATTATGAGGCCGCGTTTCTGGCGGCGTTGATTGCCGCGCTGGCGGAAGCCGCGGGCGACACTATCTCAAGCGAAATCGGGCAGTGGCTCTCCGGCCGTGCCTACATGATCACCACTTTCCAGCCGGTGCCTGCCGGCCTGGACGGCGGCGTATCTCTGGTGGGAACGCTGGCCGGCATGGGCGCAAGCGCTGCGGTGGTTGCCGTGGGCTACGCGCTCGGATTGTGCCGACCCGGTACTGCGGTTGTGGCCTTTGTCGCCGCCGGGGCAGGGAATTTGGTCGACAGCTACCTCGGCGCCACCATCGAGCGCCGCGGCCTGGTCGGCAACGGCATCGTCAACTTCGCTGGCACCAGCTTCGCCGGCGGGCTGGCGCTGGGTTTGCTGCTCACGCTGCACTGGGTGTGAGAGATTTCAACTTCAGCGCCTGATGTAGGGTTGCTGCGATTATTTTCTTGTCGTTGTTATTTAAGACTTCCTGAACTTACTGCCATTCGCAGTTTTTGCTCTGCCAGCTTCTCTGCAACGCCTAAAGCATCTGCGGCTATCACTTTGACGTTCGGCTTCACACCCGTTACCGCCCAGCCGGGTTCTGAGTAGGGGTTGATCCCTCGGGTTTCGCGGATACCGATTCCGAAGTGATCGTCGATCCGGTGAAAAGTTCCCACGTCCGTGGCACCCCCTGTGGTTTCACCCACCAGAGTCGCCCTTTTCAGCATTTTCAAGTTGTAGCTGAACTGCTCCGCAGCGGAAAAGGTTCTGGCCGAGGTCAACACGTAAATCGGCTTGTTCGCAAGTTTGTTTCCGGAAACGGGCGACCGTGTCCAGGACTGCTGCGCCGTATTCTCCCTGGGGTTGTACATGTACTCCGGGTGGTTAAAAAGATAGGCCGCGATCAGCATGACCATGCTCGGGTATCCACCACGGTTATCCCGCAAATCAAAGATGATCGCCCTCACGCTGTTCAAAGATGCCATGGCAGCCTTCGCCGTTGAACCGCATATGGAAGGATCAGGGAACGAATTGAGCTTCAGATAGCCGATGTTGCGCGGAAGTATCTGAGCCTTTTCGAAGCTGCAATTGCTTTCTTCCAGCGCCCTGCGGTAGCGCGCAAGCCGCTCACCATTCGGTCCCGAGGAAACGCTGGGTATGATGTGCCGGGCGTAGACCACCTCCAGGTGCATGTCTTGGCTCACATCCCTCAATTGCCTTGTCAGCAGGGCAGCAAAGCCCGCGCCATCCGTTATCCCTTCAAAATCGCCGGCCTTTTCGTGCGCCAGTAGCGCCTGCGCTATCTTATCGGCAATATCTGGATAGACGTAATGCTCCTTCAGGTTCGCAATCACTGCATCAATCACTCGTTGCTTCTCTGTACTGTCTAGGCTCGAGTCAATAGCGGGCGTGCCGCTGGCGCCATTCGGGTTCGACCGCGAATCTTGAAGTTTGCCAAACCCGAACGCCGCCAGTGCTGGACGTTGAGGCCCCATTGTCAGGGCGCCCGGCAGCCAGGAATTGCCGAAATGGTTGATTAGAATAGGGACGACGCCAAGAGCGGCAAGTGACAGTACACTTCCGAAAAGCAAAGCTGCCGGACGTGGCGATTCCGGTCCCTGAGCGCGGAAGAAGAACATTCTGTCGGAACGGCCTGCAGGCTGGATGCCGAGAGGTTCCGGCACGGGATAGCCGTTCACTCGAGGTATGGAGATTACCAGGTCGATCAGCAGGTCCAGCCAGAGCCGGAGCTGGGCCAGGAATCCCCTTTCATCTCGCGCTCGGTCGCGGAACAGCAGGAGGGCTTCCGCGCCAAAATCTTCACGAAAATGAGAAGGAAAAAGCCGAAACAGCCAGGCGTAGATATTCTCAGACATATTCCCCTCGCAAGATCTTTTTCGTCCGCGCGACCCGCAACAGGTCAGCGAGCCTCTCGGCCTCTGCGCGCGCCAGCTTGCGTCCAACTGAGGTCAACCGGTAGTAGCGGCGTCGCTCATGACCGAGCTTTGGGTCTTCACGCAGATCGACCTCTTCAATGAATTTCTCTTCGAGTAAGGCCTGAATTGAGCTGTAGAGCGTCCCTGGCCCCAGGCGCATGCGGCCGCCGGTCTGGTCAGCCACCTGTCGCATAATTCCGTAACCATGCAGATCTTCACCGACCAGTGAAAGCAGAATCTGGAACGCCGCCGAAGGCAATGGATCGAGTTTTCTTTTGGGCATATATGCTCGATAATCGATATATCGATAAACAACTATACTCCCATCCTGTTCGATGCGCAATATGTTTTTGTTGAAATTATTGCTTGGACGAAGCGGGCACTGTGGAGCAGGCTACGCGGTGTAAGCGCGTATTAACCATCGCCATCGATGCTCATGCGTCTTCTGTTGAAGGAATATCAGCCAGCAGAGGCCGTGCAATTCGAAAAGAATAGCGGTACACACCGGGGTTGCGCCGTGGGCTTTTTCTAGGTATAGAACCGACGAACTCCAGGGCGTAAAGGCGATGCTGGGGCCACCGACTTCCCGACCGCCAGACAAGCGCGGTATTGAATCACGGGTGCAGCGAGGCCAGGTAGGCGGCGAGCGAAATCATGTCGTCGAGAGTCAGTTTGCCAACCACCGGCCTCATCATCATGACGTCCGGCCCGGAGCGGGCGCCGCTTTGGATGTCATAGAGTTGCCGGACGATGTAGCTGGGTGAGCGGCCGGCGATGGAGGGCACGTCGCCGCTGCCTGTGAGGTCCGGCCCGTGGCAGATGTCGCACGCCATGGTTTTCCCCGCGCCGCCGGTGATGGCCAACTGCTTTCCATTTTCAATGCTGCCGGGAGGGACGTAAGCAATGAACGGGGACGCGTCGTCGCGCATCTCGGTCAATTCCACGTTGACGGGCGTTTCGATGATGCGATGGCCAATCGGTACCGTCCCGGCGCCTGCTGTGGGAACCAGCATCCAGCCCGCTACGTGTGTTTTAGGAACAGTCGCGGTCTCGACCACGCGAATCCAAGGCTTGGGTGTCAGTCGGGAGAAGTATTTGGCGGCGGCCTCGACCTCCTTTTTGTCAGCTTTGCTTTCATGGGTGTCCATGGCAGTAGCCGGCAGGAAATCGGGGTTTGAAGTCTTGCGCTGGCCGCTCTTGAAATCGGCCATCTGCTGGATGATGTAGGCTTCAGGCAGGCCGGCCAGGCTGGCATTTTCAGGACGGCCCTGTCCGTTGGGCAGGTGGCAGTAGCCGCAAGCCAGCACCTCGGGCTTGCTGCCGTGCGCTACAACCTCAGGCATGGGCGGGTGCCCGTCCGGATGCCAGTCGGGCGGATTGAATCCGTCGTTGATCTGCCGCAGGGTAAACGCTGCCGAGCTTCCCGGCACGTGCTTCAGAGTGTTGTCGGCGGGCTTGGCGGGTGACGCCTTTTGCGGAGGGTTGACGGCGTACGCCCAATACGGAGGCGGTTCAGGCATCATTCGCGCTTTTGTTGTTGCCCCTTGATTCCTGCCGGTCGCGGCCACCGCCGCGCTGATCGCAAGCAGTGCTGCAATGAGCGGCAATCTGCGTTGCCGTTGCAAGTGCCTCTTGCGTGTGGAACTGCTGTTGTTGCCGGCACCGTTGCCCGCTGCCATCCCCGATTTGTCCACCCTCATTCGCGAATCCTCCGTGATCCATGTAAATTGCAGGTACGAAGTGTAACACGAGATCGAAAGTAGAAAACCGTCAGAGAAAAGTTTGCATCAGACCCTCTGACGATGGTTCGAAAACCGGACAAGACGCTGTGTTACCAGTTCAAGGGCGCTTGTCAAGCGATTCAATTGGAAAGTGGCCCGAGATGCGGACGCAAGTTATTTCGAACCATTCGCCACCGCCGGGATGGCATTTCGTCGTTCTGTAGAGGCGGGCAATTGCGCTTTTGTCACCCCGTTCTGTGATGGGGGTCACGGACTCCAGATAGCATTTGGGAAATTGTTGTTATTATAGTTTTTAAATCAACGTTTTTGTCGATCATACGATTCGAGAGGCGGAAGAAGGTGTCCGCCTAGGACGCGAGGTTCGGGCCAAGAGAGCCGTCGTTTAACCAGCCTGTTGCGCGCATGGGGAGATGTCGCGCAACCCGGCAGATAAAAAACGGCCGCGATTGGAGTGAAAATAAATGAGTGAAACCACCCAGAATTACCTCGCTCCTGACACCTACGAAATCGGATCAAACGTCCTGATCTTCAGCAGCGACAGGGGCTTTATTGATCACCACCGTGCGATCTTGGTCTCCATCGGGTTCGTTCCCATCACGGTGAATACGCTGGAGGCGGCGCTTGCCATCCTCCGGATGATGGTTGTAGAACTCGTGATTGTGGATGAGGAGGCAGGCGTTCTGGAGACTCAGAGAATATTGAAACGAGCCGGAGATGACGGGCAGAACGTTCCCGTTCTGGTGGTAAGCACTGGCGCCGATGCGGAGCTGCCACTCCAGGCAATTAAACTTGGATCTGCGTTTTACCTGAACCGGCCTGCCTTCCAGGACGATGTCGTGCGGGCGCTTCTTGCCCATTGCGGACATCCTTTGTGGGAAGCACAACAGAACTGAGCGTCTGGCCAGAACGCAAACCGTAAATCCCGTCTGCCAATTGGGGAGATAGCGTAGAACCTGCGAGCTTAAGACGCGGCTATTGTTGATTTGTAAATCCGCGGAGAGCCGCGGAGTTCCCCGAGGTCGAAGCCCTGAGCTGGCATTGGGTCATCGTCAATCGGAAGCCGGATCAATCACAAATCGGTCGGCGGCGTGAACACAGACCATGTTGAGCCGATTGTTTCCGATGGCGGCAAAGCGGTGAGGCGTCGATGGTCCGATGACGATGATGTCGCCTGCGTTGGCAACGACTTCTTTGCCATCAACCTGCATGGCAGCCCGGCCGGACAGCACGATGCAGGTTTCGGAATAGGGATGCTGATGAAGCCCCGGCCCTTTTCCCGGCTCAAGGTTCCCCAGAAAGAATGAGATCCCGGCGCCGTAGGGCTCGCCTTCAAACTCGACGGCGGCGATTTTGCCTTTCCGCTGATCCTCGGGACGTAAAATCTGGAACATTCGTGCTCCTCTCATAGCCTCAGTCTCTGGCCGCGGGCTGCTACGCCTGGGGCGGAGGCAGAGCCGGCGTGAGGCCGTGCCGGAGCATGATGGCGATCATCTTTGCCTTGTCAGGGGGCCCGCCCGCAGCCGCGTTGATCACCTCGGCAGACTCGCGGAAAAATTGCGGCCCGATGGCTGCCGGCGTGATGACGCAGAGCGCCTTTACGTCCCGTGCACCGTTGTTATCGAACCGGTGGACAGCGCCGCGGGGAATGCATAGCGCCTGCCCCGGCCCCACGTCAATCGGCTTTCCGACCACCGTCCAGGTCAGCACTCCCTCAACGCCGTAAATTGTCTCTTCGTAATGATCGTGGCTGTGCGCCGGCCCTGCCAGCCGCTGCGCTGCTGGAACAAAAAGTTCGAATGCCGCGACGGTGCCGCTTGAGTTCTCACCGGTGATCATAAAGCGCACTTCGAGCGGCCCCAGGCGAATGGTTTCATCGGCAGGATTGATGCCGGGTTCGATGGTTTTTTGAGTCATTGTTTGTTCTCCTTAGCAGTAAATGCCATTTACTATGATAGAATGTAAATGCAATTTACTAAGGATGTCAAGAAAAAAATGTCAAACCCAAAGGTGAAAACTTCAGACATGCTCATAGGTGCATTATTGCGCGTTCCGGCCCAGGCTATCCACCGTCGTCTGATCAGCGGGTTGAACGCCGCAGGCTTTGAGGAACTTCGCGTGCCGCATATGGCGGTGCTGCAGTTTCCGGGGCCGGATGGCGTACGCCCGGGTATTCTTGCGGAGCGGGCCGGTATCAGCAAGCAGGCTATGAACCAACTGCTGGGGAGTCTCGAAGAATATGGC
>JAJXZM010000231.1 GCA_021780055.1 Acidobacteriota bacterium | reverse complement strand
CTGCCTTGGGCCTCTTCGAGCGATCCGTTGATAAGGAACTCGTCACCGTTTTCGGTGGTGATATCGTCCAACACAATGCGCATCTGGCCCACGCCCTTGATGCGTTTTGAATCTTTGACCATGACAATATGGCCATCCACAAGGCTGCCGACCGGAACAATAGTCTTGCCGTTAGCAGTCACCGGCTGTTCCACGTAACCGGTGAACTTATCGCCCGTCTTGTTTGTTTTGGAAGTCAAAGTGGTTTGCAGCCTGATGTGTAGCGAACTCCCTGCCGGCAAAATCAAGCCGCCACCATTGTTGGTGGTGGTTGTGACATTCGCGGCGGCGGAAGTATTAGCGGGGGCTGCTGCGTTGGCCGCAACGGCACTGCCGGAACTGGGGGCCAGCGGTGCGCTGTTCTGCGCAGCAAGCGTCAGGCAGGGAAGAAGCAAGGCCAAAAACAGACTCGTGACGAGTGCTCTGTTCGTTGATTTCATAAATCTCCTTCCCTTGGTCCTCCGCCCTCGAGCATGTGCCCTCTTTGCAACCCCTGTCGTGCCTCTATATTTCTAAATATGCTCCCAATGCCGCCCTATTGCAAGGCGATCCTTACCGTATTGGATTCTCGCCACGGGCATTGGGTTGCACTTTGGGACTGTTAAATCAATGTCGAACAGGGTTGACCGTTTCGGATGTCCGGGTTGCAGTTCTTTCCCGGGACGGGACTCAAGAGTTGTTGGAGGCGTGTATCTTGTTGGCCCCGTGGATCTTCCATGTTGCGCCCTTACAAGCTTCCAATGATGGCAGGCTGGTGGCGCAGCGTGGAAGCCTATTGTTGTTCGGGAATAGCGGGTAATTCGTCCATCTCGCTGCGTTTTTCGGCTGGCACATGATTCTCTGTACTTGCGTGAGCGCTCAACTGATTGAGCAGGCGATGGAGGCACCCTCGTGTGACACCCATCAGACGGGCGGCCTCAGTCCGGTTGCCTTTGCAGTCGCGCAACGCCCTGAGCACCAGGCGGCGTTTGAATTCCTGAACTGCTTCCTCGTATTGGGACGCCGCCGGAGGTTGGGCGATGCCGTTGTGGATTTTCTCAGGCAGGTGCGAGAGTTCGACGGTCTTTCCCTCGGACAGGACGACCGCGCGTTGCACGACGTTTTCCAGTTCCCGCACGTTCCCGGGCCAGGAGAATTCTTCCAGAGCGCGCATCGCAGCTTCAGAGACCCTTTTCGCCGGTTTGCCGAACTGTTTGGCGTAATTTCGAAGGAATTGCTGTGTCAACAAAGGGATGTCTTCCCTGCGCTCCCGAAGCGGGGGAATTCGAAGCTGGACAACATTCAGGCGGAAGTAGAGGTCCATTCGGAAACTCCCGTCCTGGACCATTTCTTCCAGGTCCTGATGGGTCGCGCAAAGAACGCGCACATCGGTGTTCAGCGGAGTGTTGCTACCCAGACGCTCGAACGACCGTTCCTGCAAGACTCGAAGTAGTTTTGCCTGCAGGTCCGGCGCCAGGTCGCCAATTTCATCCAGGAACACGGTCCCCTGGTCGGCAACTTCAAAGCGACCGCGGCGCACGCCGACGGCTCCGGTAAAAGCTCCCTTTTCATGGCCGAAGAGTTCGTCATCGATCAGTGGTTCGGGGAGGTTGGCGCAGGAGAACGGGACAAACGGTCCATCGGTGCGCTGGCTCAGGCGATGGATGGCTCGCGCCAGCAATTCCTTCCCCGTCCCGGTTTCGCCCAGGATCAGGACGCTGACGTCGCAAGTTGCCACTTTGCGGGCCATTTCAAAAACCTGCTGAATGCTGTCCGAGCAGCCAATCAGGTCGCCCAGTTGCCCCGGTGCCTGCTGTCTGGACCGCGATTGTGCCAGATCGACTTCAATCCGATGATAACGGTGCGCGCGGCGCAGCACGAGGCGAAGCTCTCGGATATCGGGCGGGCTGGCCAGTGTCTCGTAAACGCCGTTTTCGGTCAGCGCGTGGACAGTCTCCTGCTCTTCGTCATGGACCATTGCGAGAATCGGGGGCTGCACCTGTGAAGATTTCAGCTGGGCCCTCATTGACCGCAGGAGGTCGTCGCATTCGTCGGGACCGGCGGAGGACGCATCCAGAAGGATCGCGTCAACGTCCCTGGCGCTGGCATGGCAGAATTCATATCCGGGTCCCAGAGCACGGGCAAGAACTTCGGCGAAGCTTTTGTCCCGGCTGTAGAACCAGACTCTGATCGTTTCTTCTTTCATGCTGCGCTCCCCTTTGGCAAAAGCCGGCGAGGTGCTCGTCAACTCTGGCTTGAGTTACGGTCGAGAGTGATTTGTCACAACTGTGGATCTGAGCGGGAGCCTATGTGCCGGATCTGTCAGGTTCGTTGCAACTTTGAGTCGGTTCGAGCGTGCCAGGCAATAGCCTGAGATCTACCCTCCGAACTCCTGAGCTGTTTTGCGCGCTTCACACCAACCTTATGGTCAGCTTGTTAATCTCGCAATCAGGTGAATACCTCATTCCGACTGTGAATATCCCCCACGGAATTGTTAGATATCCGATACGAGAAGATGTCGAGAAGCCGCTCAAGTTGCACCGGAGTTGCGGTGAATCGGTGGGACGGTTTTGCTTTTCAAGCAGATATTGGGACGATTTGTGGTGTAGATTTGGCGACGTCTTTCAATGGCAACGGTGTGAGGGCCGGTGTTCGTGGCTCCGGCAGCGTCCTGCTTTGAACAACAGAGTTCCCTGTCATGCTCCAAACAGGGAGGCCACAAAGTCGCGGGGATTGAAGGGAATCAAATCATCGATCTTTTCCCCGATGCCTACAAACTGGATAGGCAAGCCCAGTTCACGAGCGATGGCGACAACCACGCCTCCCTTGGCAGTTCCATCAAGTTTAGTCAGGATGATTCCGGTTGCGCCCGAGTGCTCTATGAACTGGCGCGCCTGGGACAGCCCGTTCTGGCCTGTCGTGGCGTCAATTACCAGCAGGACCTGGTGCGGAGCACCGGGAACTTCGCGCGAAGCGATGCGGCACATCTTGCTGAGTTCCGTCATCAGGTTGTGCTTGGTGTGCAGGCGTCCGGCGGTATCCACAATGACGGGATCAAAGTTGCGCGACTTCGCGGCTTTCAAACCATCGAAAATGACGGCGGCGGGATCAGAGCCAGCCCTCTGTTTGACAACTTCCATTCCCAGGCGCGATGCCCACACGTCGAGCTGTTCTATTGCCGCCGCGCGAAACGTGTCTGCGGCCACAAGCAGCGGCTTCCGATTCTGTTCCTGGTAGTAGCGGGCTAGCTTGGCGATGCTGGTTGTTTTTCCTACACCATTCACCCCAACCACCAGAATGACTTCAGGATGGCCCTCCGGCGGCCTTTGGGGTGCAGGCCGATGGCCCGTACTGTTTCCGGGGTGTTCCAGCACCTTGAGAATTTCCTGCTCCACTACGGCCCGGATTTCCTTCGCGTCCTGCAGCTTTCCGCGGCTGGTCCGGTCACGCAGGCCATCCATAATCTGGCTGGAAGTCTTCACACCCAGGTCGGCCATGATCAGAGTGGCTTCCAGATCATCCAGCAGCGCCGGATCGATGGCCTGCCTGCCTTCCGTCACCTGGTCGAGACGTTCCACCAGCTGGCTTTTGGTTGAAGAAACTGCCTGCTTCAGGCGGCTGAAGAGACTTGTTTTCTGTTCCTGTGGGCCGAATAGAGTTTGCACCATGGAGTTTTATTGTAGCGCAAATGAGGGCAAGGTCAGGAAGTGATCTGGAGGACCGGCGCCGGCGCGCGGTGCATGATTTCAAATTTCCGCAGGTATCCCTTGTCGTAAACCGAGTGCAACGCGTCCACCACGATGGGATCGTAGCGGGTGCCGGCATGTTTCTTCAGGATTTCGAGCGCTGAGGGAAAGTCGCGCCCGGACTGGTAGGGACGGTCCGTTGTGATGGCATCAAAGGTGTCCGCAACTGCGATGATCCTGACCAGCAGAGGGATTTCGTCCCCCTGAATGCCGTCCGGGTAACCCGAACCGTCGAGCGACTCGTGGTGCCAGCGGATTCCGGGAAGCGTGTCGGCAAGCTGCTGCACCTGGCGAACGATTTCAAATCCGATGATGGTGTGGCGCTTCATCAGTTCGAATTCTTCATCTGTCAGCACGCCGGGCTTCTTCAGGACGTGATCGTCTACGCCGATTTTGCCTACGTCATGCAGGGTGGCAGAGGCGCGTACGCGCTCAATTTCCTGCTCGTCCAGCCCGATTTCACGGGCCAGCAGCACCGAGTATTGTGAAACCCGGGCCGAGTGACCTTTGGTATAAGGGTCCTTGGCATCAACCGCAGCCGCAACCATTTCAATGGAGTCGATAAAGAGTTGGCGATTTTCTTCGGAGACCCGCTTTAAATCGCTGATGTATTGCTGGATGTCTTCCGCCATGATGTTGAAACCCTGCGCAAGTTCACCGATTTCGGTGCGGTTGCGAACATTGGCTCGGACGCTGAAATCCCTGCCGGCAATGGCCCGGGCCGTGCGCGCGAGATGGTCGATGGGCCGCGTGATCGACTTGGAGGCAAAGACTGCCACAATCAGGCTGATGACCATCACGAGCAACCCGAGCCGGATTGTTGCGTCTCGCATTTCGGTGGCGGTCATAAAGGCATCGCTTTTTTTCTTCTGGAGGATCACGCCCCAGCGTCCATTGAGCGTGGGTGAATACGTTCCCAGCATGGGAATCATGCTGCCGTTGCGGACCAGATTGTATTCCGAGGTTTCCGTCAGATGAGCGCGGCCGCGCCACGCCAGGAACTTCTGCACTATGGGATCGCTGACCATGTCAATGCCCGCGACGTTCTGGTCGGGATTGTTTGAAGCCACCGTACGGCCGGAATTGTCCACAATGTAGGCTTCCAGGCCCAGCCTTCTGGATTCAGCAAGTTCGTCGCCCAGCGGCCGCAGGGTCACAACGGCCGCGATCATGCCAAAAAAGGCATCCTTTCGCTGGATGGGTTCGGTGAATACCATTACCAGTTCGCTGCCGCGCGGGCCAACGGTCGTCAGCGGATTGCTCTCATACCGTTGTCCCTGGCGGGCCGCGAGAAAAGCCGCCTCCAGCGTTTTGCGGACAAAGGTGTCCGAACCTGCATTGAATCCGCTGGCCTGGGTGGCTTGGGCTCCGCGCCCGCGCGCCTCAGCGTTCAGAACGGTCACGTAAATCACGCTTGGCTGGTCGGCCAGGGAATCCTCCAGAGCGTTTTCCAGCCGAGGATCGTCTTCATAAGCCGAGTTACGGACCTGAGCAGCCAACGGAGTTACGGCGTCAAACAGTTCCTTTACCTGCTGGCGCACGTTTTCCATGTAGAGTTGAATCTGCTGGGCCAGAGATTTGGAGAGCGTCGTCTGAAGGATTTTCTCCTGCGTCTCCAGCCGCCCTTTGTTCATGCTGACCATCCGAGAACCGAAAAACCACAGAGGCAGGACGCTGGTGCTGACGAGGATCAGCAGCAGGATATACTGGATTTTCAATCGCCTGGGACGGGCTGGTCTCATTGGCGCTGCGCTCACTTTACCTTCGTAGATTTCGGTTGGAAACCAGCAAGACTTTAGAGATGGCGGGCGGGGAACGCATAGTACTTTCGGACCATGCGGTTTTCCTGTTCTCAGGAGCTTTTGCCCGTCTCTTTTGGGTTTTATGTGTCTTCCGGCCGGAGAACTGAGTAGTTGGGGAGGATTGTTCTTCTGTTCCAGGGGTGGTTAAGGGAAACGAGCGACCTTGCGGTACTCGGCGCCGCCGGGCAACAATCTGCTCTCCCACAGGAAGAATTCCGAGACCTCAAAAGTCCCGAGATCAGAAGCGCCCGACGCAGCCAGAACGGCCGCGAGTTTCGGCTGAGGGCGGGGAATTTTGAACCTTGCAAGTGTCAGGTGAGGCTGGAAGGAACGATTTTCTTTCGGAAATCCCAGAGGCCCTACGGCATTTTCAACCTGTTCTGCCAGCCGTGCCAGTCCGGGCGGCGCGTCAAGACCGGCCCAAAAAACGCGCGGCCGCTTTGCGTCCGGGAAGAAACCAAAGCCTTTGACGCTGACTGTGAATTTCGCAAACGGTCCGATCCTGCCGAGCGCTTCTCTCACCTGCGCTTCCTGCTCGGCGGGAATATCACCCAGAAACTTCAGCGTCAGATGGATGCCTTCCGGGCGAGTCCAGCGGGCGTCGGAAGAGAGCTGGCGGAACCGTGCCTGTTCGCGTGCCAGGGCTTCGCGGATGGATCCGGGCAATTCGATGGCGATGAAGGACCTCATATTCAGATTCTAGTTTCTGATTCGTCGCCGAAGCATTTCCAGCGCAAACTGGGATGAGAGCAACCGGATGCGCTCGCGATCGCCGGGAAAACGGAATTCGCGGACTTCCGTACCGCGCTCATCGGCCACGGCGATGAAGACCATGCCAACCGGTTTTTCGTCCGTGCCGCCGCCGGGTCCGGCGATTCCCGTGATGCCGACGCCGATAGAAGCTTGCACCTTCCGCCGGATCCCCTCCGCCAGCGCCTGCGCGACCGGCTTTGAAACGGCGCCGTAAGTTTCCAGCAATTTGGGGGATACCCCTGCAAACCGTGTCTTGAGTTCATTGCTGTAGCAGATGGCGCCGCCCAGGTAATATTCAGAGCTCCCGGGGACGCGCGTGATCCGCTCGCTCAGCAGGCCGCCGGTGCAGCTTTCAGCGGTGGCCAGCGTCTTCTGTTTCATCACCAGGTACATTCCCACGATTTCCTCAAGGGTCTCGCCGCTGGTGGAAAAAATATGGTCGCCCAGTGCGGGCTCGATTTTTTC
>JAJXZM010000260.1 GCA_021780055.1 Acidobacteriota bacterium | reverse complement strand
CAAGTCAACTTGCCAATAAGGCATGTAGCTGATGCCCGGGTTATTTTTCACTGTGTAGTGAAGCGGTCGCCCCGGCTGCGGCTCCAGCAGCTCGGTGAGCCGTTCGCCGTGCTTTGCATCCATTCCCAGCAACCTCACCTCCGGCGATCCCACAGCAGCCAGCAAAATCGGCCCGTACAAAATGGCATAACGTTCATGGTTTGGAATCTCGTCAACACCGGTGTAGCGCACGGCGCGCAATTCAGCCGGCAACTCAAAGGCGACCGTATCACCGTTGGACCACGTGCGGTCGATGACGACATAGCCGCCCGGCCGCCCCGTCGCAGAGGGCCTGCCGTTGACGTCAACCGCCATTTCGCGGGCCGCCCACGACGGCACCCGCACGCGGATTTTTGCCCGAGCCGGACGTGACGCTGAGAATTGCAGCCGAACATCAGGGTGAAAGGGAAAACTGGTCATCATCTTCAGGCCCAGCGTCTGCCCGTTCTGCTTCCAGCGGACGGTGGAAGGTTCAAACAGATTCACGTACACCCCGTCAGGCGCAATTGAATAAATGTGTTCAGGCAATGCGCCGATCAGCCGCGTGCCCTGCCCCTCGCAGCAGGTGTTAATCTGAGTCGGTTCTTCCTTCTGATGTGTCAGCAGGGCATGGTAGCGGAAGCCTTCCGCCCCCGCCTGGTTGGCCAGGGCCACGTTGTAAATCGATTTCTCAATCTCGGTAACGTAGGCTTCTTGCTGAGGATCGAGCTCATGCAGCCGCTGGTTCAAAAATACCCAGAAGGCATTCCCGCAAAGCTCCTCAAGCTTGGCATGAAGCCGGTAGGATTTTGGCGGGCACACCTGATACTCGATAATGGAAGTGCTACCCCCGATATTTTCCCAGTTGTCGCGGAAGAGGTCCCATCCGCCTTTGACAGCCCGCAGATAGCGCGGGTCACCCGTTGCCCGGTAAACATCAAGGTACGCCAGGATATCAGTGAGCAGGTAACAGTGAGGACGGTCGTACGGGTATTGCCAAATGGCGTTTTCATCGTGTGCGGCCAGACGATCCAGCCAGAAGTCCTGCTGGAAATAACGCTGGATAAGCTGAATATCGGCGGGCTTTCCCACCGGTGTCGAGTAGAGACGCGTGTTCGCAATCATTCCCTGCCCGCCCTGGATGGCAAATCTCATCATGTAAGGCAGGTAAGAGCACTGATTAAACCAGTCATAGTATCCCCGCAGCAGGTCGAAGGCTTTCCGGTTTCCCGCGTACCCGGCGTCGATGAGTCCGTGCGTCAGCCACGCCCGCGTGTAGGCGCCCCGCTCCGAAAAGAAAATCGTGTTTTCCGGGTAGGCCATGATGTACCCGTTCGACTGGCGGCACTTCTCGATGCCGTCCACAACGGCATCGAGCCGCCTGCGAAGCTCAGGGTGATCGATCCAACGCAGCGTGTTCCCGGCGCCCATCAGGAACCGGCCGGCGTTTGAACCCGCAAGATCATGCTCCCAGAACTTCGTCTTCGGCTTGGGCAACCCCGGAGGATTGGGTATCCCGGCACGTTCGCGGAACTGGCGCAGCAATTCGTCAACACTGTAGGAATTCAAGAGGTATCCGATGTTGTTTTCCATGGCGGTCTGGAAAAGACCACCATTCAGGCTGACGCCGCTGAGCGGCTTCCTGGCCTGATAAACGGGAGGCTTCCAGGTGTTCGCGGGGGTGACGTTGCCCGGGTTGTTTACAAGAACGTCTTCTCCGCCTCCGCGCTCAGCCCTCGTCACCTGCGCCACGTCATCGTCATTTCCATAAGTGGCATCCACGGTCACGGGGCATCCGGCGGCAATCTCTTTCCCGCCGGAGTAAATGGATATCTTTGCCAGGGCCAGGTGATATCCCGCTTGCGGGTCAATCCCTTCTCTACCCGCGATGTCCATCAGCCGCGTAGCCGTGAAGCGCAGGTAACGGCCCGCTGCCCCATTCCCGCCGAATTGCTGAATGGCGCCTTTGGGGTTGGAATACTCTGTCGTGGTGTGGTCAACAATCGACCTGGCGTTTTTGAAATCCGGCTGGTCAGACACTTCGATCCTGAAACGCAAGGGAAATCCCTCGCCCGCGTAATGCTCATCGCGTCCTGGGTAAAGCCTCTCATTCGCCGGATAGACCTTGACGCTGTCAATGGAATGAGTCAGCCCCAGGTCAATCTGAACCCATGTTGTGGCGTCCGCAGATTTGGCAGGTTTGGAACGGTAGGCCCGGTAGTAGCTTGCGGGTGTGGCTGCCATCCATTCGCTGGTCGGAGCCGGAATGGCTTCCTCATCAGCATTGGGGAAAGACGCAGATTCCTTCTTCGCCCTGCAGGACGCCGCAAGACCCGCTCCTGTTGATACTGCGACTTCCAGGAAAGCACGTCTGGATAAGGCCATCAGTCACACCTCCCAGCTTTTACTCCGGTTAATGCGTCTGCACTTTACGCCCAACATTCCGCCAGCGCAAGAGTCTTTAAAATAATGAAGATCATACGCCAAAGTCCCAATAACATGCCCGCCAGCACGTTTCCAGGAGTCATCTTCCGCAAATTAGGAGCGTTTAAGGGCGAACTCCAACACCACAGATGACTATCCGTTCGCGGCCGATGTGCCTGTCAGGTCCGTCGAGCCGCGTGAACAGGTGGAGCGATCCGCCGTCGTGGGTTGCCGCGCTCACACAATCGCAACTCCAGACACGGTTCGTCTGCATCGGGCACCGCCGCAGGCGCAAGTTGCCCATACAATCACGATCACCCTCGTGGCCTCTGTTTTTCGGGATTTTCAGCGCTTTCCCCAGATCAGTAAGACTTGCCGAGACGTTGTAACTTACGTGGTGCCCGTGGCGGCCGCGGGATGATTCACGGTACTCACGCGCGCGCTTTCTCAATAGGAATACGTATGTGAAAAGTTGTCCCGACCCCAACTGTGCTGTCGGCTGTGAGGCTTCCTCCAAGCTTCTTGATGATTCCGTAGCAGATTGACAATCCCAACCCGGTGCCCTGACCAGCGGGCTTGGTGGTAAAAAAAGGATCGAACACGCGCGCCATGACAGTCTCGGACATTCCATGTCCGGTGTCAGAGATGTCGACGACTACTTCGTTGTCTTCCCTCCTGCTCCGTATCATCAGTGAGCCGCCTCCAGGGCTCATCGCGTCGATGGCGTTTTTAATGAGGTTCATAAAAACCTCTTCCATCTCGGTCTGTGAGGCCATGACAGTCGGCAGGCCCCGATCCAGATCCGTCTGAATTGTTATGCCGTCGAGCTTTGAACTGGCATTGCAGACAACATTCAAAGTTTCACCTATGGTGTTGTTCAGTTGGATCCTGGTGTGAGTGCGGTCTGTACTGCGGGCAAAGCTGAGCAGCTTATGAGTAATTTCTTTGCACCGGACTCCCTGAATGCTGATCTGCTTGAGGGACTGCTTGAACTCGTCCAGGATTTCCGCTTTCTGGAAGTCTTCTTCCCCGAGCAAGTCTTCCATCCACCCGGCGTGCTCGAGCATAATTGCAACAGGATTGTTGATCTCATGAGCGACTCCAGCCGCAAGCTCGCCGATGGATGCGAGTTTTCGCGCCTCGGTCACCTGGGTGTTCATTCTTTCCTTTTCGAGCTCAGCCCTTTCGATCTGCCCAACCGCCTTGCGGGATATTAAAATGGCAGCAAGCAGCACGGCGAGGCAGCCGGCAAAAAAGATCGTCAGCGCCGTCGCCCTCGCGCGATTGATCTCAGAGAATGCGTCATTCCACTGCTGTTGATAGACCAGAGTCCACTCACCGGACTTGAGCGGCATGAGAATAAACAGGATGTTTTCTCTGCGGCTCTTAACCGTTCCAGCTAACGTATTACTCCCGGACAAAATCACTTTGGCCTCGGCAAAGCGCAAGGCGGCGGTTTTCGCCCCTGGCTTTTCTTCCCCATCCACCCACGGTGTTGTCCTCAGCAATCCACCTATGTTCGATATAAGTTCAGCCCGCGGCTGCGACTGAAACTCTCCTTTGGTATTTACAATGAATGCTGACCCTGTTTCACTCACTCGAATCTCATCAACCAATGAGTTAAAGTCGACGAAGCTTACCGTTGCGCGCAACAACCAAAATGAGTTCGCTCGTTTCTTCTTTACGCAAATGACAAAGTGTGGCTTGCGGCGAAGCCCGAGGAACACGTCGCTTACGTAATGATCTTTCTTTATGGCCGCGCGGAACCAATCTGCCTGGGAGTAGTTGGCGTCAGTGAGATTCAAATCACCAGCGTACGAAATCTGCACGCCCTCCGGGCTTACTACTCCCAAGTCGACAAAAGCATGGGGGTAGGCATTTCGAAGCAGTCGCAATTCGTTTTGGAGATAAGTGTTCCTCGCCAGTTCGTCATATGAGCTGGAATTGGCAAGAAACTCGACATCAGAGAGGGTTCTATCCAGATACCAGTTGATGTGCTGCTGATGTCTCTTCAGCGATTCTTGCAGGTTCTCCAGGATCTTTTCCCGGTAATAAGTCTCAAAGTAGTAGCCCATCAAGCCTGTTATCAATGTCAGCGGCGTCAAGGAGACCAGGATAACAATCAGCGCCATCTTCTTCGTCAGAGACTTGAAATAACGCCTATCACTCATGCGAGAACCAATGGGGGGAAATTTGTAGGGGGCGCTTGGCGTATCGAGTGCCGCGGACAATCCACCCCGCTCAGGACTACACACCCGGCAAAATCATGACTTTGCGCATGAATAAAGTTCAAAGAGCGGGGCATCGGCAGCTGTGGGAATGACTGCTTAATTGCGAGTTGCGTTCTCCGTTCGTCCGGCGAGCACGACGCCTGAAATGTCCGCCAGCAGTTTCTGTTTCCATTGCTCATAGGCCGCCTCATTCGACATGACCATATCGAGCTGGCGAGTATGGAAGAGCAGATATCCCAATATTCTGAGCTTCTGTCTCATTCCGTTCTCATCGTCACCTTCCACTCGCGCCGTTATCCAATCGTCCTGCACCTTGCTGCGGAATCCGAACTCATCCACAATCGCCCCCACCATGCGCACGCGACGCGCGCGCCTGTCATAGTCGGCAGCGCCACCCTTGAATGAAAAACTCACGTAATTCTCGTTCGCCCTTTCGCTGACGAGCGCCTCGACGTTTGAAAAATGAAAACCGAACCGGGAAGTAAGGCTGCAGAAGTTCTTCGAAATCATGAAATAGTTACGGTTCGTGTAGGGTGAAGGCAGAGATGGGTCCAGCGCAGGATTGGCAGCGGCTTCCATCAGAATTGCCATGAAACCGCCGGCGTCAATTGCCGGAGGCCCTGCCCATGGCACAGCGACAATGCCCTCCCAGAGAGCAAGCATCGGGATCGATACGATGTCCTCCAGGTTCACCAACTTGCCCGAAACTTCTTTTCCAAATCCGTCATCAAGATTGAGCACCCACCACTTCATGGGGATTCCGCAAACCAACTGTTTGCTCGCTTTCTCGGAGAAGTGGTGTTCTCTTCCGAAGTTAAAGACTTCCGCGACGGCCTGCTCGTGGCAAAATCGGGTTATATCGTGAAGTGTCCGGCAGTAAGAAGGTCTGAAGTCCGGCGCTTCCGGGTCAAGCAAATTCAGAGGATCTATGCATTCGGAAGCCCTGTTCAGAACATCCAGGACTGGAGAGCCATCCATAAGTCTCCTGGGTTCTTCCCTGTTTGCGAGCAGTCGCTCAATCTTCCCGCTGCAGACCCTCAGGCCATCGGCATCCACTGTCACAGGCCGGCCGTTTTCGAGCAGCTTCAGTGCGCCTTCGAGTCCCATGATCGCAGGCACGCCAATTTCCCGGGCAACACTGGCGAGATGCCCAGCCACCGAGCCTTGCTCTGCGATTATTGCTGCGGCCCCGCTGAGCAACGTGGCCCACCTTGGGAGCGGCTGCTTTACCACCAGGACCGCCCCCTGCGGAAACGAAAGGACCTCACTTTCCTTTGTGACCGCGAAAACCGGCCCGTACCCGGCGCCGGGACTTGCCGTAATGCCGCCGGAAGCGATGACTTCACAAGTCTCGACACGGTATGCCTCCCTTCCACCTTGTGCTATCACGTTCCGCTGCCGGAGAGGACGGCATTGAAGGATGACGATTTCTCCTTTCTCATCCAAGGCCCATTCAATATCCTGAGCCACTCCGAAATGGTCTTCTATGCGGGCTGCAATATTCGCCAGTTCCAGCGCCTTGGACCCGGAGATGGAAACCCGCGAACCCTCTTCGCTGCCGATTTCAAGCCGGCGGATGCCTTCTTCCGGGTAGCAGACAAATTTTTCCCTTTTTGCCGCAATGTGTTCCTGTTCGATCTGGGCTGGATTTCTAGTGACGACCAGAAGATCCGCTTCTACACTCCCATCTACAACTGCCTTCGGCAAGCCAAAGGCGGAATGGATGAATATCCGCTCATCGCTTCTGTCAAGAGGGTTCCTGGAGTAAATGACCCCGCCAGCCACGGCGTTTACCATGGGCATGCATCCCACACACATGTCAACCTGGTCATCTCGGAGGCCCCGGTTCAGCCGGTAGATCATTGCCTGGGGGGTGTACTTGCTTGCCACAACCTCCTTATAGGCACGCGTCAGGTTGTCGCCGCTGACGTTCAATTCGGACCGGTACAACCCTGCATACGAGGTTTCGCCGGAATCTTCGCCGATCGCGCTGCTGCGGAGGGAAACTTTCACCCCTCGCCCCTCCTCTCTTTCAAGTTCCTTGTAAGCAGACAGAATATAGGTCTCAAGTTCGGCTGGCACAGACTCGCGCATGATCTGCTGCTGGATTTGCGTGCTGAGCAAATAGATCTGAGCGATGTCTTCAGCGGAAGAGGATTGTATGAGGCGATCAATCTCGGCCTGA
>JAJXZM010000495.1 GCA_021780055.1 Acidobacteriota bacterium | reverse complement strand
CACGGTGTATTTACCGGGCAGGACAGGGGGGCCCTGCGGCGTTCGGGGCGTATCATGCGGGACGGCTGAAATCGGATAGGAGAAGTGCTCGGACTTCGGTGGCGCGTACCGCAGGTCCCAGACCCAGCGGTGCATTCCTGCTGCAGTGGAAAGGACCCGTGGTTTCCTAAGCCAGAATAGGGGAATGAAAACTTCCTTAAGCTGGCCCTCGTTCAGTCCCGGCCTGTCCGTGCTGGAATAGCGGCGAACAAGCCTGCCGGCGGAGTCGAGGATCTCAAGTGTCACAGGGCCGCGCGCCCCCTGCTGCAGGTAGTAGTCAATAATAGCCCCGTTCGGAGGATTCTGCCCCATCGGTTCGTCCGGCGGCAGCGGAGTATCGGTATTAGTATCTCGCCGGACGCGGACAGCCGTGGCCGGCTTGAAAAGATCCGCGGTTGAATGCTCGAATTCAGCGTTGATCTGCCTTAGTGGCGTGATGTTATCCAGTATCCAGATGGAGCGCCCATGCGTGCCAACGATCAGGTCGTTGTCATGAATCCAGAGGTCACGCATGGAAGTGTGGGGCAGGTTCAATTGCAAGCTTTGCCAGTGGTCTCCGTCATCAAACGATACCCATACGGCGCTTTCCGTGCCGGCGAAGAGCAACCCTTTGCGAATGGGGTCTTCTCGCACGGTGTCGACCGGAATGTTGTCAGGCAAGCCGGTGGTGATGAGCTTCCAGGTTTTGCCGCCGTCATGCGTTCGGTAGATGTAAGGATGCATATCGTCAATGCGGAAGCCGCTGACCGCTGCATATGCCGTTTCGTTATCAAAATGTGACGCGGCCAGTTGCGTAACTTTCTTCCACGGCGTTATGCCGGGTGGCGTCACGTTCTTCCAATTCTTACCGCCATCGTTCGTGACCCAAATCAGGCCATCATCGGTCCCTGCCCAGACAGTGTTTACGTCCTGGAAGGACGGCGCAATCGCGTATATCGCCCCGCGCACTTTGTGGGCGTAGGCGTCCTTTTCGGCGAGCGAACCCAGGCTTTCCGGAATTCCCGGATGCTCGCGCGTAAGGTCGGGACTGATGATCTGCCAGGAATGGCCACCGTCTGCGGTCTTGAATAAAACGTTAGCGGCATAATAGATCAGGGTTGGATCAACGGGCGAAAAGATGATAGGTTCGGTGCGGTCCGTGCGATATTTCCCCTCCATCACGGGAATTGGCGTCACATTTTGCACTTGGCCGGTGTCCCAGTGAAATTTGGAGACCTCATTACGGCCCGCACCATAAATGATGTTGGGGTTGAGCGGATCAGGCGCAACATAGCCATATTCGATGACACCCACAGGATGCCAGTCTCGGAAAGTGATGGCGCCGTCGTTTCCGCGGCTTGAGATGCACACCGAGCCGCTCTCCTGCTGGGCGCCGCAGACGCGGTACGGAAACGTGTTGGTCGTAATCACGTGATAGAGTTGGGCCGTGGGCTGGTTGTACCATGAGCTCCAGGTCTTTCCGCCGTTGACCGTGACTACGGCGCCCTGATCGGCAACCAGTAGAATGATGTTCGGATTGTCGGGATTGATCCAGATGTTCTGGTAGTCATCACCGCCCGGAGCGCCTCGAATGGCCGTCCAGGTCTTTCCGCCGTCGGTCGATCTCCAGGTTTCAATGCTGGTGGAGTAGACGATATCGGGATTCCTGGGGTCTACTTTTGGTACGGGCAGGTCGCCGCCGCCGATACGGAAAGCCGGACGAGGATCATTGGTATTGAGATGCCACGTTGCTCCGGCATCGTCCGAGCGGTAAATCCCCAGGCCCTTTCCCGTTTGATAATCACCTTCCAGGTTCGAAGCCACGGTTGCGTAAAGCCGGCTGGGCAGGCTGGGCGAAATCGCCACGTAAGCCTGATTCAGGTCCTTTGGCAGACCGTGGGTCAGCTTGTGCCACGTGTTGCCACCATCTGTTGACTTGAAGATTCCGCCGTCGTCACCACCATAAGAATTGTGGTCCTCCCAGGGCCCCTGGCGAGCTTCCCAGAGCGTCGCGTACACAATGCTCGGGCTTGCCGGGTCAATAACCACATCATCGCCGCCAGTGTTCTCATTGACGTAGAGAACCTTGTTCCAGGTCTTGCCGCCATCGGTTGAGCGGAAGATCCCGCGGTCCTGGTTGGGTCCGAAGGGGTGCCCAAGCACCGCGGCAAACAGGCGATTTGGATCATGCGGGTCGACAGCAAGCGCGGGAATCTGCTGGCTGTCACTAAGTCCAAGGTGCGTCCAGCTCTCACCTGCATCAGTCGACTTGTAAATGCCATCACCAACAGAGAGGTCCGGCCGTTGCAAGCCTTCACCGCTCGCCACGTAGACGATTCTGGGATCCGAGGGAGCAACCGCTATGGCGCCGATCGACTGGGTGGGCTCCTTGTCAAAAACGGGTTGCCAAGTGCGCCCGTAGTCCGTCGACCTCCAGACTCCGCCGTCAACCTGCCCGATATAAAACACGTTCGGCTCACCCGGCACTCCACAGGCCGCTCGTGTCCGGCCGCCCCGGAATGGCCCAATCAAACGCCAGCGCAACTCCTGGTACATGTTCTGCGGATATTGCTGCGTCTGGGCCCCGAGCACGGGCAACAGGATAAATGCGGCGGCAGAAAATATGAGGATAAAATGACGCAAACGAATCATGGCAAACCTCTCGCAGAGAATAGGCAAGGCTACAGGGATGATTCGAGCGGGTGACAAAAAACCTTACAGTCCGTGCCTGATAAGCAAACACTCTTTTCAAAGCTTTTCGTCGTCAGGCGGCAGTTGACAGGTCATTCGATAGATGGTGTTCCGGCTTATCCCCAGGATATCCGCGGCCTGCGACTTGTTGTAATCGGTCACCTTCAAAACATAGGCAAGGTAACGCCTGCCAAGTTCTTCGAGCGACGGCAATCCGGCAAATAGCGCCTCGGTGCTTGTGCTGTCTTGACGACCGATACAAAGCTTGGAAGGCAGGTCCTGGAGCGTGATCACTCCGGAACGATTCAGTGCTGCAATCGACTCCAGCGTGTTCAGCAATTCACGGACATTACCCGGCCATGCGTAAGAAACCATGGCGGAAAGCGCCTCAGGAGAAATGGTCAGCGTGCGCCCGCCTTCGGCGCCCAGCTTCTGCAAAAAATGGGCCACCAGCAAAGGAATATCTTCCGCGCGTTCCCGTAGTGGCGGCAAATCGATTTCTATGACTCGAAGGCGGTAAAAAAGGTCTTCGCGGAATTTACCTTCAGCCACCAGACCCGCAAGGTTTCGGTTTGAAGCAGCTATCATGCGGACGTCAATCCGAATGGACTGGTTAGAACCAACCGGCCGCACTTCCTGAGCTTCTATCGTGCGCAGCAGTTTGACCTGAAGGGCGGGACTCATCTCTGATACTTCATCGAGGAATACCGTACCGCCGTTGGCATCTTCAAAAATGCCGACCTTGTTTACGCTGGCGCCGGTAAAGGAGCCACGCACATGCCCGAAGAGTTCAGACTCCAGCAGAGACTCTGTAAACGCTCCACAGTTAACAGCCATGAAACGCTGCCGGGCCCTCGGTCCGTTGGCATGTATGGCGCGCGCCACGAGTTCTTTGCCGGTTCCACTCTCACCAGTGATCAGCACGGTTGCTCGCGAATCAGCAACCATCCCGATCTTTTTGTAAACTTCAAGCATGGCGGGGCTGCGGCCCACCAAAGAAGATAGCGGAGCAGTTTCAGCGGGCGGAGGGACCAGGTTGCGCGTTTCCCGCACCAGGTTGCGGTTCTCAAGGGCTCGACAAACCCGGTTCAACACATCTTCAATCTTGAATGGCTTGGAAAGATAATCGAACGCCCCCGCCTTGACCGCTTCTATGGCTGTCTCCATGGATCCAAAAGCCGTTATCAGGATGACTTCTGAGTCCGGTTGGATCGACTTGAACGCACGCAGCACATCCAAACCGTTCAACTCCGGTCCCAGCCGTATGTCGCTCAGGATGACATCGAAGTGAGCCGTCTTGCCGGCCGCAAGGGCCTCCTGCGCACCGGAAGCTGCGACCACCTGGTAGCCCTCAGATTCCAATACCTCAGAAAGCAGATCGCGAGTGTCCCCATCGTCGTCTACTACAAGAATCTTTGCGTTTCGATTTGCCATAAAGTTCTGAAATGCCTGACTTCCACCCTACATCTGCTATGCGGGAGATTCAACTTTGGAGACCCGGGACGTGCCCGCCTCCGCCTCAATCCGCTTACGGCAATCCAAAGGCAGAATGATAGTAAACCGCGTACCGTGTCCGGGTTCACTCTCGGCAGTAATGCTACCCTTGTGCTGACGAATAATCTGGTCAGAAATGGCAAGCCCCAGGCCGGCCCCGGTACCAAGCCTCTTGGTTGTAAACATCGGCTCAAAGATACGCTTCAAGGTCTCCTGCGCAATTCCGACGCCGGTATCCTCCATCTTAATCATCAATGCCTTTTCCTGATCAGAAGCCGGAAAGCGCGTTCGGGTTGTCAATGTCCCTCCAGTGGGCATTGCGTCCATGCTGTTGTTGATCAGGTTCAGAAACACCTGCTGCAGGTAACCCGGGTCGGCATAGACCTGGGGGCAGTTGCGAACCCAGTCCATCACGACATGAATGTTCCGGTGCTGCAGCGTGGGAGAAGAGAGCGTTAACGAGTCTTCCAGAAGCTGCGCGACGTCAACTTTCTCCAGCCGGAGATCAAACTGGCGGGTCCAGGAAAGCAATTGTTTTACGCTCCGCACAATACTGTCAATCTGGCGCTCGATAATTTCAAGCCGCCGGGCTCCTGCGGCCCCCCCCACTCCCTGCCGTGCCAGCAACTGCACGTGCCCGGAAATTGAGTTCAATGGCGTCCCGATTTCGTGGGCCAGTCCGGCGGCCAGTTGTCCAGCAATTGCAAGCCGCTCGGAACGCGCCAACGTCTTCTGTGTTTCAAACAATTCCTCGTTGATTCGCTTCAATTCTTCGTTGCGACGCGCAAGCTCGGCAGTCGCGTCCTGGACCTTTTGCCCGAGCTCTGCATTAAAGCTTTCTACGCGTGCCAGCATGCGGTTCAGACGTTCAGCCAGTTGCCCGATTTCATCATGGCTTCTCACACGCGCACGCGCCTGCAGAGATTTGCCTTCAGCGGAATCCATCACCCGGATCATTTCCTTGACGGGCTTGCGAATGCCCTGGAGGAAAAAGACATGAATCACCAGCATCAGGAATGCCAGACCAGCAAGCGTCACCAGAAGGTTGCGAAGAACCAGTCGTTCGGTAATCACGCTCAGGTGCAGCTTCGAGACCTTGAGGTTGAGGCATGCAATCGATTGCCCGTCATGACGAATGGTTGTCCCCATAATCCAGTAATTGCCGTCGGGCGTATCAATGGTGATCTGGTCGGAGTCGTCTTGCTGATAGTCGTTGTAGTTCTGAATGCCCCGAATGTGGTCAAGCTCCAGAACTTTCCCGTTGGGGTCGGTTGTGGCAACCAGTCGATGCTCAGGGATATGAGTAAAAACATCTGCCTGGGTAATGCTGGGGAAATCATGCTCCAGTTGCCGAAGCGCGCGCACCAGGACGGGTGGATTCTCAAGCGCGTGCTCATCCACAAGTTGCTGCGCAATGGATCGCGCCTGCGCCAGCGCCTTGCGATAGGTGTCCTCCTCCACCAGTTGGCGGGTGAGGAGCATGGCAATATAGGTCGAGACCGCAACGACGGAGATAACCGCCACCGCGATGATAAGGACGATTTTGCCCTGTAATCCAAGCCGGCGAAGCGTCATGTTGTTACGCATGCAGATTCTAACACCGAGCCGCCCTTCAAGGAAACATCCGCGGGAAAGAACTGGTAACATAATGTAAGCGGAAGGGTTATCGATCAGAGGCTGAGACCGGCCCTCGTTAGCTGCACTCGTGGCTTGATACTTCAGTGAACTCAAACAGGAAAGAGGCCGTTATGGAAAACCGAGAAATAGCTGCCGTCTTTGAAGAAATAAGCAACCTGATGAAGATTCTTCAGGAGGACCCGAAATGGTCTTTCAAAGCCGCAGCCTACGATCGCGCACGGCGCTCGCTTGAGGACTTCCACGAGCGTGCGGAAGACGTGGCCCGTGATCCCAGCCGCAAGCTGACAGAAATCCCGGGCGTCGGCGAAGATCTGGCCGGCAAGATCAAAGAATTGGTAGAAACAGGCAAGTGCACTTATCACCAGGAGTTGCTGAAGAAAGTCCCGCGAAGCCTGTTGCAACTTCTTGAACTGCAGGGAGTGGGCCCGCAGAAAGTCCGCCTGTTTTACAAGGAACTGGGGGTCCACACTGTCGAGGACCTTGAAAAAGCCGTGAAGGCCGGACGCTTGCATGGCTTGCCCGGTGTGAGCGCCAAGACGGAAGAAAACATTCTGAAGGCGCTTGAGACTTTCCAGCGTTCCGCCGGGCGGTTTCGGCTGGACACCGCCTATGAAACCGCAGAGGAACTGATCGCGTACCTGAAAGAGTTGAAAGAAGTGGAAGAGGTCACGCCCGCAGGCTCGCTGCGCAGAGGCCGTGAAACCGTTGGCGATCTCGACTTGCTGGTAATTGGAAGCGACCACGCGACAATTGCGGAACACTTTTCCAGGTATCCCGGTGTTGACCAGATTCTGGGCAAGGGCGCAGACAAGGCCAGTGTCAAGCTGAAGAATGGCCTGCAGGTTGATGTCCGGCTGCTGGAGCGTGAAAAATACGGTGCGGCGCTGATGTACTTTACCGGCTCAAAAGAGCACAACATCGCGTTGCGGGAACGCGCGAAGAAGCGGGGATGGAAACTGAGCGAGTACGGTCTGTTTGAAGGCGACAAGGTCCTGGCGAGCCGGACCGAAGAAGAAGTCTATAAGAAGTTCGGTTTGCAATGGATTCCGGCGGAGTTACGC
>JAJXZM010000282.1:4678-6903 GCA_021780055.1 Acidobacteriota bacterium | reverse complement strand
GAGGCCGGAAATCCCGAACCAGTCCCGCCACCGGGTACGACATGCCGTGCGGCAGATGCACTCCGGCGTTTCCAAATCCGATGCCGGCGTATGAAGCGGCCAGCAGCATGGAGGCGCGCGCTTCGTCATCGTCCGGGTCGCCCACGGCGCGCTTCAGGTAGGTTGCAGTGAGCCTCAACGCCTCCAGGCTCCAGATGTCACTGATGGGATTCGAGCCCTGATACGCAGGCCGCAGGATGGGCCGTTCGGGCCGAGGGCGCCCGACGTAAGGCATTGCGGTATAGGATTCGATGGCGTGCGAGAGCACATCCAGCCCCGTGGATGCAGCCACCGCCGGGGGCAGCGTGCGAGTGTTCTCGGGATCAATGAGGCCAATGGTCGGCTTCAGCCGACGGTGCGCTATTCCCGTCTTTGCATGAAGCCCAGCCAGGTCGCAAATGGCCACTCCGGTGGTCTCGCTGCCGGTGCCTGCCGTGGTCGGAATCGCGATCAATGTCTTCACCGGGCCGGGGACGGGTTTCCCCTTGCCGATCGGCGGGTTCACATACTCCAGAAAATCCGCCGGATAGCACGAATAGAGATTGGCGGCCTTGGCGGTGTCCATGGTCGAGCCGCCGCCCACCGCGACAATCGCGTCGAAGTCGTCGGCCTGCGCTGCGGCGGTAGCTTCCTGGAAGGATTCGTCGGTGGGCTCGATGCGCACGCGGTCAAAGACCGAATAGCGAATCTTGTGGGCGTTGAGCGATTCGAGCACCGTCGCCACCGGCGGCAGGTTGCGCAGGTTCGGGTCGGTAAAGACCAGAACGTGCCGCTTGTCCAGATCAGACAACTCCGCGCCTACCTCTCGCGTGACTCCCACTCCATACCGGATGCCGGAAGTCACCATTTCAAATGCGTATTCGTGTTCCATAGGTACCCCCAAGTCCGCGCAAATCATGTCCCGCCTTGCCCGGCCTCTTGATTTCAAAGGAAGAATCGCCGCGCCCAGTATACTACGGGCTTCCCTTTGATTGTTCAGGCAGGCACGCGCCAGGGGAAAGATTATTTACTTGGCCTATTGTCAGGCGGCTTTCGGGAGGTCAAGGCCCAAACGCTGTGCATTCTTACCGAGGTACTAGAACTAAAGTAATATATGCTCCCTTCCACGGATAGGCTAGCATGGGGCTGTGCAGCACCTTCGCGGGTGCGAGAAATGGAGCCTCCACGCAAGTTGTTTTTGTGGAAAGCAGTTGTCTTGAATTTGAATTAAGTAACTTTTTATCAGTTGTTTGGAAGTTAGAAGTATGGCAAAAAAAGAAGTTGCGGTTCGTTTCTGTTTTCCGCTCGCCGGCATCGCAATCCTTCGTGTCTACAGGGTTTAGAAAGTGGAAGGATCTTCAGGACGTATGACCATCCGCATGGATCGTACGGACCTGAAAGGGAGGAGGTTAGGAGTGAGTTTCAAGAACAGGCTTAAGCTAACCCTGAAATCTATAGTTGATCGGGCTTCCTACAGAGTCTTTGTCGCTAACAACTCGGCCAGCAGGAAAGTCCTGATTGTAGCGGACGAACCCTCCATCAATAACCTTCTTGCCCTGGTAAGAAAAGCGGATAGCCGACGGGTGGCAATTGCAAACGGAAGGCCCGATTTGTCGACCATCAGCCGAAAGTCGTTTGACACGGCCATCCTGGACCTGCGTTGCCTACACCCCCGGTCCAACGGCAGGGGCTACAACTTTGAAGAGATCTGGTCAAGCATGGTAGGTAGAGTACTTGTAATCAACGCCGAGGTCAATAACCTGAAAATGCTCGCCCTGGTCGAGAAATACATCCGCCAACGGCACACTCTCCGGGACCTTGCGTTTTTTCTGAAAAACCATGCTCGAGCTGTGATCGGGCGCTCGCCCTCACCAAACCAGGTTTGATTCCAGCGGCAAAGCAAATCACCATATAGCCCCGCACGAGCGCACCACTTTGTGCGTCAATCGTTCCCAGCTTATATAGATCTTTGGGAGGGTGAGCCACCGCATGCTAAAAATGGGCCTCGTGTGCCGGAAGCGCTGGCGCTGGCGGTAAAATCCACGCGGTTTGGCTGCGCTGACCCAAAGACAGGAGGCCTCTCCAAGGCCGCCTTTGATCTGCTCCACAACCGATATCCCAAATCAAGCTGGACGGACAAGACGAAGTGCTGGTACAAGATGTAGATAAGGCCTTATATAAGTTATAGATATCCATCCTGTCGATTC
>JAJXZM010000282.1:0-4668 GCA_021780055.1 Acidobacteriota bacterium | reverse complement strand
ATTCTTGGCAGTGCAACGGCCTGCCAGTCCCCAGGTACCACTCTGGCTGGAACTAAAGTCACATTGTCAATTTCGGGGCGGCAAGTTAGCATAAAAATGATCGAGGACGATCAGACGCTCGGGGAGGGGCGATCCGATGATCCTGTTCCTGCAGTTTCTTGCCGGTCTCAGCATCCTGTTCTTCCTTTATTTTTACGCGTTTCGCGACAAGGAGCCGCGACGGGGAAAGCTGTTGCGACCCGTGGCGGTATCGCGGCTTTCCGCAAGACGTTCCATCACGCACCCAGAGTGGAGGAAAGGCCTTTACTAGGGCGTAGCGCCTATTGCGTCTGCTGTTGGGAACGGTCGGAGGACGATCTAACCTTGCACACTTGTGGAGCATGGGGGCCGACCGCGTTTGGCCCCCTCAAGTTCAGAACGGAGGCCATGCGGTATTGCCTCACTAGAAATTTCCGGCACTGACAAATTAGAAACACCCCGCGCCGGTGAGGGCAGGTAGAAGCCCCGCCCCCGAAACGATTCTTACCCAGCGCCACGCACTTTGCGGACCTCAAAACCCTCCGACTCGCCTACTTCCATTCCCACAGCTTTGAGTGCGTGTTTCCCTCGGCATCGACGTCGAACTCGAAGACGGCGGCGACGTCGTTCAATCGCGCCAGCTTGGGAGAAGACGTGCTGTAGTACACTGCGCCGCGGTAACTGACCGCACCCCCGCCGACGAATTTGCCGACGCCCTGGCCCCTCCAGGTGGCGTTGTTTCCGTCAGCGCCGATGATGACTCCCTGCCCTTCACCATACAGGGTGCCATCCGGCCTCGACTCCGACCAATAAGTCCCCACTTCCATGGTGTCGATGCCCAGCAGTTTACCCGTGGTTTCAAACGAAACTTCCACGGTGAACCCCCCAGCCACTGAAAGAACCCTTCTGCCTGTTCGCTTGCCCCGTGCCTCACCAATCATTTCTCCGAGCATGGCCCCCTCCTTTGCCGGACTTGCCGTCCATAGGTCAGATTTCCATTCCCGAATGGAGAGCCATAGTCTATCCCAAGTTTCTCCCAGATTTGCGGGAAACATACAGAGCCACCGGTGAGAGGCTGTTCCGGGCAACCTGCACATGTGGAATTAAGACCCACATCCGCAGAAGCCCCTCGCGCGGAACGGGCACAGGCACTACAATAAAAGGTTCTGCTCCTGCCTCAGCAAGGCGGGTAAGGAAACAACCATACAGCCGATAGAAAGAGTAGTGGGACTGTGCTCCGCCGAGCGAGGCCCCGCGATGTTCCGGCCTCATAAAAGGGAAACGACACAGATATGAAAGCATTATTTCTGGAAAACATTCATGAAGCGGCTGCCGCTCCATTCACAAAAGCCGGCCACGAAGTCAAAACACTGCCTGGAAGTCTGGATGAGGAGACACTCATCAAGGAAGTCAAGGACATTGAGGTACTGGGTATCCGTTCCAAAACGAAAGTCACGGCGCGCGTGCTGGATGCCGCGTCCAAGCTGCTGGTGGTGGGCGCGTTCTGCATTGGGACGGACCAGATTGACCTGCCCGCCTGCTCCGACCGTGGCATTGCGGTCTTCAACGATCCGCACAGTAACACGCGTTCGGTGGCGGAACTGGCGCTGGGCGAAATCATCATGCTGGCGCGGCGTGTTTTTCAAAACAGCGTTGAACTCCACCAGGGCCAGTGGGAAAAGAGCGCGAAAGGGTGCCATGAGGTGCGCGGCCTGACGGTCGGTATTGTCGGCTACGGCAAGATCGGCTCGCAGCTCTCGGAACTGGCCCAGGCCGTCGGGATGAAAGTAATCTTCTGCGATGTCACGGAAGTGCTGGCACGCGGCAACGCCAAAAAAGTCAGCTTCGAAGAGCTGCTCCAAAAGTCCGACTTCGTAACACTCCACGTAGACGGCCGCCCACACAACCGCGGATTCTTTGGCGCGGAAGAGTTCCGGATGATGAAAGAGGGATCGTATTTCTTGAACCTGAGCCGGGGCTTTGTGGTGGACCACGAAACTCTGGCCGAAAACCTGCGCGGCGGGAAGCTGAAAGGCGCCGCCATTGATGTATTCCCTAAAGAACCCAAGGGCAAGGGCGCCACGTTTTCCGACAAGCTGCAGAACCTGCCTAACGTGATTCTGACTCCGCACATCGGCGGAAGCACGGAAGAAGCCCAACTCCACATCGCGCACCTGGTGTCGGCGCGCCTTTTCCGTTACGTGGAGGCCGGAGACACGGTGCTCAGCGTCAATTTCCCGCATTGCCGTCTGGACCGCACCGACCATAATCATCGGCTGGTGCACATCCACCGCAACCAACCCGGCATGCTCCTCGCCATCAACAAGGTGATCGGTGAGCGGGGCATCAACGTCGAGCGGCAGGTGCTGGATACGCGGGGCGAAGTGGGATACGCCATCCTCGACATCAACCAGGAATGGGACGCAGGACTGGTAGCTGCCATGGAAAACATTCCGCACACCATCCGCTTCCGGCCGCTCTATTAGTGACGGCGGCATCCATCATGGCTTTCGCGGTGTGGGCAGGCTTTGTCTGACCCGAGCACTAGCGCAGGAAAAGGCTGTAAGTGAGAACGGTGAGGACGACAGCGGTGAACAATGTATATTTCCAATTCCTGAGGACTCCCATAAAGTAGACCACCGACGCGGCCACGCGAATGAAGGGTGTCAGCATCAGGACGGCGATGCCCAGGTTGATCAGAAGGTGGGGACGAATGGCCCCATGCACGGCCAGACGGACTTCATCCAGCACAAATTGAAACAGATTCATTCCAGCGATCTGGTAATTGATAGCAAGGCTGCCCGTTCGGAACCACCTCCAGACCATTCCGATAATAATCAGACCCAGACTCAGTAGAACGCCGTCCTGAAGGATGGTGCCCACCAGAGTGTCCATTTCAAACTGGCGCGCCGCGGGAGTTGCCTTGGCTTCGACTACAGTTTTTGATTTGCTCATCGCTAGATCCCCTTCAGGCCTCGGGCAATCATTTCAACAGCCAGGAGCAGCAAAATTACAAGAAAGAAAATTCGAACGGACTGGTTTGTCAGGCGGACCAGAACCCGCGTACCGAGAAAAGCTCCGACCACCACTCCCAGCACCACCGGCACCGCCAGTCCCGGGTTGATGAGCCCGGCGGCAAGGTAAACGCTGGTTCCCGCAAGCGCCGTAACGCCAATGATCAGGTTGCTGGTGGTAGTGGAAACTTTGGGCGGAAGCCCCATCACTAGATCGTGAATCAGCACCTTCACCGCGCCCGCGCCGATGCCGAGCAGGCCGGCCAGGATTCCAGCTCCAAACATCAATGGCGCGCCCAGATACGCGCGTCGGGCCTTGTACTCGACGGTCTTCCCTGTGATGAAATCCGGGTAATTGCCTTCAAGTTCCAGCCAGCGGGTAAACGCGTCCTGCTTTTGCACCTTGTGCCAGGAGAGATGCTTGCCCAGTAGCAACGCGATCCATGATGACAGCAGCACAATCCCGAAAATAATGTAAAGGGGCCGCGGCGACGATGCCAGAGTGATGCGGGCTCCAACTATTGCGCCGACGATGGTAAACATTTCAAGAAACATTCCCACCTTGAGATTGGTAAGGTGGTCGCGGACGTACGCCGAGGCCGATCCGCTGGAGGTGGCAATCACAGAAAGGATGCTGATGGCGATGGCGTGCTTAATGTCCATACCAAGCAAGGTGAGCGCGGGAATGAGAATGACCCCGCCCCCCATGCCACTCATTGCGCCAATGAAACCTGCAATAACGGAAAGTGGAAATAACAGTTCAAATGAGACCATTGATTTTTAAGGCGGCTGACCGGTTCGCGTTCGCGTGTCACATATACGCGCCGCTCCGCGACCCTCCGGGCCGCTCCTTAATTGAATTCTGTATCAAATCAGGGATCAGAACAAAGGCAGTAAAGATAGCCCTAATATGGGCGAGAACGTAACCTTTCTGCAACTCTTATCCCGCAATATCAACCAGAGACCCCCGGCACATTCAGACAATATTTAATTCGGGCAGTCCTACAAACTAATCTGATGTTTCGAACCGCCGCAGCGTTACTGGCAATTTCCAATTATATCCGGAGTTCGGGAAATCAGGCGAATTCCTGTGGGGCTAATACATTCGGCAGGGCTTTTCGCCGGGCTGAAACACGGCGCAACTACATCAACCGTATTGTTTCAAATTGACCCGTTCTCTTATCAGTTTTCATTTGACAGCCACAGCATGCTTTGATAGCGTCCATCGCTGTCTTGAACAGGAAATGAAGATTGGGTCCGGGCCGGAGGGTCCGCGCGACACACTTCTTGCCGGCGGTTCCGGACCATGGGCCTGCCCAATTCGAATTCGATAAGAACTCTTCGAACGTATCGCAATCGCAGCCGGACTCCTCGGCACAAGGCCGGCAATTGCGGCGCAGTTTTTGTCCCGCGGGCGTCGATAATGGCAAGGCAGCGGGAATAAATCAGGATTAAAGGAGCCTCTGATGGACAGACGAGAATACTTTAAGTTTGGAGTGGCAGGGGCCGTGGGCGCGGCGTTTTCGGCGCAACCACTTGCGGCCAAAGAGCAGGAAGCGCGCGCAACCCGCGGCTTGCCGACTCCTATCATTAAAGACATTCAGGTGATCGCCACGCAGCCGGCGGGCGTGCGCCT
>JAJXZM010000545.1 GCA_021780055.1 Acidobacteriota bacterium | reverse complement strand
CGTAGGCCTTGTTGTCGCTGTACGAGGGCTCGTGCCGGTCCCATGGCGAAAGATAGATTCCAAATTTCAACCCATGCCGCCGGCAGGCTTCTTCCACGGCCTTCACTACGTCGCCGTGGCCGTTTTCCCACGGACTGCTGGCCACGCTGTATTTCGTCAATGGCGTTGGGAAAAGGCAGAAGCCGTCATGGTGCTTGGCCACAAAAACCAGGTATTCGGCGCCCGCTGCTTTTGCTGCTTCAACCCACTGGTCGGGATTGAACTTTGTCGGATTGAAAACTGAAGGGCTGACCTTTCCGCTGCCCCATTCTTTGTCGGTAAAAGTGTTCAGGCCGAAATGGACAATGACGCCGAATTCAAGGTCCTGCCATTCAACCTGCTGTGGGCTGGGTTTGAGGTCCACAAAGTTCTGAGACGTGGATCGAACGGGGAGCAAGAACCCGGCAATAGCGGCCAGGACCAGAAGCGACTGAACAACCAGCGGGAGACGAATTCCCCTGAAAGCACAAATTCTGTCTTTTGCCGAAACGGCAAACGAAGAGAGCCAGTTTTCAATTCTCATGCCGGGAGTTATATCACGAATCGGACAGGGAGAGAAATCCGGCAGAGGCGTATCGAGAAGTTACAGTTCTCTCAGCGCCTTTGCCACAGGCTGGCGTGCGGCATGAACGGCGGGGAGCAAACCGCCCACGATGCCCATTCCCAGAGCGAAGATGATTCCACCAACCATCAGGGTCGGCGTGATCTTGAAGGCAAACGCCAGATGGGAAAAAGTCTGCCAATTCATGGCGCCTGTCGTGAAGCCATTCAGAGGCACCACGGCGATGCAGCCAAGGGTCCCTCCGACAAAAGCGATCAGCAAGGCCTCTATCAGGAATGAAAACACCACCGCGGCGGCGCCAAAGCCTAAAGCACGCATCACGGCGATTTCGCGGATGCGCTCGGCAACAGCGGAATACATGGTGTTGAGAGCGCCAAAGATCGCACCGATGGCCATGACCCCCGCAACAAGCCCACCGAGAATGGTGATCAGCCGGGTGAAGGTTTGCGACTGCTTGGCGTAGTAATCAATTTCCCGGCTGACGTCCACGTTGAGGCGCGGGTCTTTGCTGACGGCGTCCTTAAACTGCTGGAACGCGGCCGGCGAGGTAAGGTGGACGGTGACGGATTGGAAGACGTTAGCGGGACGCTTATAAATGCCGTTGAGAACGCGCGCGTCGCACCACACTTCGGAATCGAAGGCGGAGCCTCCGGCATCGAAGATTCCTGTAACGGTCCATTCGCCGCCCCCAAATCGTACTTTGTTCCCCACGCCCAAGCCGGTATAGCTTTTCGCAGCGTTACGCCCTACCACCAACTCGGCAAGGCCGGGGCGAAACATGCGGCCCTCGACGATCCTGACGTTCGGCCGAACCGTGAGGACGTTGGGTGAAACGCCGCGCACTTGCACATTGGCATCGGTTTGCGTCGAGCGAAGCGGAAAAGGAGCGATGACGACGACCTCAGAGGTAACAATTGGCTGGCCATTCTGATGCGCCACGCCCGGTTCATCCTGAAGGATATTGACGTTGTTGAGCGAGATCCCACTTTCCATTTCGGAATTGGCGCCGGCGCGCAGAACGATGGCATTGTCCGCGGATCCGGAAGAAACCAGCGTGGCGCGAAATCCCTGCGCCAGCGCCAGCATGGCCACGAACACGCCCACGGTTCCGGCAATCCCCAGCACTGCGACGATGGCGGAGGTCCAGCGGGCCTTTGCACTGCGAAAGTTGTAGATGACGGGGATCGCTATCATCAAATTCTCCGAAGAGCGTTGGCCACTCGCAGACGCATGGCGCCAATACCGGGCAGCAGGCCGCTCAAGGCACCTGTGGCCAGGGCGAAACCGATGCCCCCGGCAATCATGGACTTGGATAAGACGAGGTTCGGCAGCAAGCCATTCAGGGCAATGGCGAGCGCAGGAATGGCAAGCGTGGCCAACCCGAGTCCGAGCACCGCACCCACAAAGGCAATTATCGACGCTTCGGCGAGCACCAGAAGCAGCACCGTGCCGCCTTTGAACCCGATGGCCTTGAGGATCGCAAGTTCTCCCGTGCGTTCGCGCACGGAGATCGCCATGGTGTTGCCAGTCACCAGAAGCAGGGTAAAGAAAACCACGGTCCCAATGCTAAGAATGAGAAATTTAATGTTGCCCATCTGATTGACCCAACTCGCCGCGAATTGGGATTCGGTTTCGGTCTTGGTTTCGTTAGGCGAGTTGGCAAATTCTGTGTCAATTGCTTTTGCCACGCGCAGAGCATCATCTGGCGAGTCGAGTTTGACTTCATACCATCCCACCATGTCTTTGAACGTGGGCGGTACATTCTGTTCGAAATATTTCCACTGGAACCAGAACTGGGATTCGTCGTCCGATTTTTGCAAGCCGTGATAGATTCCGTCAATGTTGAATTGCCAGGCCTCGCCGCCAAAGTAAGCCGGGGCCTTAATAGCAATGCGGTCGCCGACCTTCCACCCAAAGCGCTCCGCCGTGCGAGCGCCCACAATCGCCCCCTGCCGGTCCTTGAGAAAAGCGTTCCACTGGTCGTCGGGAACAAGGAGCTCCGGAATGACCTTGCGCTGGTTTTCCGGATCAATCACAAATTGCGGAAAGAAGTTTTTCGGGTCCTGATAAACCCCGCCAAACCAGTTGTTGTGCGTGACAGCCTGGACCCCCTGAAGGGCGGCGATCTTGTCGCGATATGAAAGAGGGAGAGGCTGAATGATCGAGACGCGATTAATCGTGATCAGGCGACTGGCGCTCGCAACGTTCTCGCCCCGCGTAAAAGCCTCTCTTACGACGGCGAGGAAGGCGAAAAGAAACAGCGCCACAGTAAAGGAGCCGAGGGTGAGAAGCAGCCGAGCCTTCTTGCGGAACAAATTGGCTTGAATCAGGCGGCGGAATTTCATGCTCCAGCTCCGGCCGCGACGTTCCGGCCTGTCCTCGAGGCTTCCACCAACACTCCTTTTTCCAAATGGAGCAAAATGTTCGCGCGCGCGGCGACAATGGGATCGTGCGTAACCATCAGGACAGTCTTGCTATGCTGGCTGACAAGTTCTTCAATGAGCGCCATGATTTCGTCGGCGCTGCGGCGGTCGAGGTCGCCCGTCGGTTCGTCGCAGAGCAAAAATGTGGGATCGGAAACAATGGCGCGGGCGATGGCCACCCGTTGCTCCTGCCCGCCGGAAAGCTGCCGCGGATAATGGTGCATGCGATCGGCGAGGGCCACGATGGAAAGTGCCGTTTCAACATGCTGGCGGCGCTCAGATTTGGAAAGCCGCGTCAGGAGCAACGGCAGCTCGACGTTCTGAAATGCCGTGAGAACCGGAATCAGGTTGTACATCTGGAAGATGAAGCCGACGTGGCGAGCACGCCATTCGGTAAGCTTGCCGGAAGACATGTGGGTGATCTCATCACCGGCCACGGAAACTGTCCCCGCAGTCGGGACGTCAAGGCCACCCAACAGGTTGAGCAAGGTCGTCTTGCCGGAGCCGCTCGGTCCCATGAAGGCAACGAAGTCCCCCCGATCCACGTCGAGGTTGAGACCCTGCAGTACTTGAATCTCCTCCCCGCCGCGTTGGTACGCCTTGTTGAGGCCGCGAACCTGAATCAGAGCACTGGAACTGCCATTATTGCTGACGCTGGCCATCGCTTGCTCCTATTGCCGGATTTCAACCTTCATTCCGTCCTGCAAATTTCCGGGCCCTTGCACCACGAGCTCATCACCTGGATTAACGCCACCCATGACTTCGACATTGTGAGATATTGTTCGTCCAAGAGTAACGGCGCGGCGCTCGATCTTCCCGTCGCGCACGGCGAAGACATAGGATCCGGCACCAGCCCCGCGCACAGCGGCCTGCGGAATGATCGCCCGGGCCGTCGGCCCTTGAGATTTGGCTTTCTTCACCGAATCCTCTTCGCTCAGGAAGGCCACCTTCACTCCCATATCCGGCAGGATTTTCGGATCCAGTTTGTCGAACGAAATCCGGACCTTGACAGTTCCCTTATCCCGGTCGGCTGTGGGAATAATGGTGCGGACGTGCGAGGGAATGTGCCAGTCAGGGTAGGCGTCAAGCGTGGCCATTACTCCCTGTCCGGGATAAACCCGAGCGATGTAGGCTTCGTTGACATCCACCTCGATTTCATTCGAGTTCATGTCCACGATGGTGGCGATGCCAGTCCGGGTAAAACCACCGCCGGCGGAAATCGGAGAGACCATTTCACCCACTTGGGCGTCCTTGGAAACAACGACTCCGCTAAACGGTGCGCGGATGACGCAATTGTCCACCCCCTGCTGAGCTTCAAGCACTCGCGCCTCGGAAGCGGTTACCTGGTCCTTTGCCAGAAGGATTTTGGCATTCAGGCTGTCCACGTTCGTGCCCGCGGTGTCGAGAGCCTCCTGGCTCTGCACTTTCTGCGCAAACAACTCCTGCGCACGGTGGAGTTGGATCATTGCATATTTGAGCTGGACTTCGAGGTCGGCTATTGCCGCTTGGGAAGCGTTGCGATCGGCGATGGCAGCGTTAAGGGCACGCTTGGCATCCGAATCGTCGAGGGTTGCGAGGAGATGGCCTTCCCTTACGTTCATTCCTTCGTCGAAATAAACTCCAGTGACGCGCCCGGTGATCTTGGCGGCGACTGTCGCTCGCCGCCGAGGCGTTACATAGCCGCTCGCGTTGAGTAAGGTCTCCGCTTGTGGATCGTTTGCCGGTAGCGCGGCGGCAACCTCCACCGCTGGCGTCTGCTTGTGAAACGCCAGAACTCCTCCAAGAACGATAACCAGCACACCCAGCGAAGCGGAAAAAATCCTCAGAACTTTCCCACCCGCGCCCTTCGAGCGGGCCGAGTCATGAATCTTGAGCGATGAGAGATCAGCGGTTGGCATGGGAATTATGGATGCTCCAACGGTTTCTGAAACTTCTTGCAAGAGGGACTTCTACTTTCCCGCGCGATAGCCCGCATTCCGGCCAGGGAAAATTGAATAACCTGATCTGCCACGAAATCAATGATCTCAGAAGTAAAATGTCCGCCCGGAACCATGCGCTCCGCCACCGGACCTGTCAACCCTGTGATTTGGCTTTGGATGCATCCCACACATATGCCCACTCGCGGATCGGCCGGCGGCAGGCCCGTCAGATCGCTTATCAGTGCCGCCACTTGGGCGGAATTCGGTCGAATCGCCTTCTCAATAATCAGGTCGAACGCGGGACTCGGGTCAGCCATCTCGCGTGCCATTAACTTGCCTGCGCCGCAGCCTTGCCCATTGCTCAGAACCTGCCCCATGAAAGTTCGAACATAGTGGCTAAATCTCTCCTCAGCCGAAATGCCGGGATTTCCCTCATGGGCCGTTTTGGAACCCTCGTGCATGCATTCGATGGCCCTCATCAGGACTTCCTGATATAGCCCCAGCTTGTCCCGAAAGTAATAGTTCACCGCAGCAACATTAGCCCCGGCAGCCCGGCAAATATCACGGACTGTCACGTGGTTGTAGCCGTGCTCGACGAAGAGATTCCCAGCTGCTTCGAGCAGCCTTTCTCTCGTTTGTTGGTCGTTTGTCGTGGTCGCTGTTGCCACTCCAGGACTCCCGCGCTATAAAACAGTAGTATTAAACATATGTATACAACAAGTGTTTGATTACTGTCAAGCAAGAAACTCGGCAATGAAAGCACGCATCTTCATATCTTGCAATTGCGGGGGAGTCGCCACCCGAAAACGAGTCGCAGGTGCGACAAGTCAGCAGGCACGCAAGATACTCCTGAACAAAAGCCTTTCATCTTTCTTGCCGGTGTCATAAGTTGGTAGTTCGGGCTGGCTGTCCATTGTTTGTGCGGGTCCTGGCAGCCAAGGGTTCCTTCGGGTTTGTTTAGAACTGCTTTTCCTTGTTCTGCAAAAGGCTGGAGACCTTCAACGGTGTGAGTATGAGCGGGAGACAAGATGAACCGTCGGCATTTCATCAGGAACCTGAGCGCTAGTCTGGGCATAGCCGGGATCGCAGCCTCCTCCAAACTTGACGCTTCCCTGCCCGATGCCGAAGCGGCCGGCAGGAGATCTCGCCCCAATTTTGTCTTCTTGATCTCCGATGACCAGAGTTACTCCGGCGCGGGCTGCAACGGGAACCCTGCTGTCCACACGCCGAACATCGACCGTCTGGCACGTGAAGGATTGCGCTTTGAACGGTGCTTCGCGCCGTCACCATCGTGCAGTCCCAGCCGCTCGGCGATCCTTACCGGCGAGTCTCCTCACGAAACCGGGACATCCCGATTTCGTTCGCCTATGCCCGCCACGCAAAAAACCATCCTGGAATACCTGAAGCCGGCCAATTACTATACAGCCGCCTTTAAGAAGGTCCACCAGGGAACTGCATTCTGGAGCCGTTGGGATTTCAAAGGCCTCCATAAACCCATCCACACTTTTTTCCAGACGCGACCCAAAGACCGCCCGTTTTACCTGCACATCGGCTACCACGACCCGCACCGGCCGTATTTGCCAGGCGAACGCTATCCGGAAAAGAACCCGCGATCATCAATAAAAGTTCCGGCATTTCTGCCGGACACTCCCGGCGTGCGAAAAGACATCGCTCACTATTACGAAGCCATCGAGCGGCTGGACGTGAAGGTAGGTTATCTCCTGAAACTTCTCGAGGAACATGATCTGGCGGAAAACACGCTGGTGATTTTCACCAGCGACCAGGGCATGTCATTCCCCGGAGCCAAAGGCACGTTGTACGATCCCGGGCTTCATGTTCCCCTGATTGCTCGCTGGCCGGGCAAGATCACGCCCGGCCGCGTATCATCCGATCTGGTTTCACTGATCGACCTGGCGCCAACATGGTTAGAAGCCGCAGGGCTACCAGTCCCGAAAGCAATGGATGGCA
>JAJXZM010000421.1 GCA_021780055.1 Acidobacteriota bacterium | reverse complement strand
GTCATCCTGATTGTCTCCAATTCGCCGTTTCTGCTGGGGCTGAACGCGTTTCTGGCCCAGATTCCATCGCTGGTTTTTGCCCTGCCTGGCGGGACCATCGCCGACCGGCTGAACCGCCGAAAGCTGATGCTGATTACGCAGACATCCATGATGCTGTTGGCGTTGCTGCTGGCCGTGCTGACGTCGTTCCGTCAGATCAGCATCAGGGAAATCCTTGCTATCAGCTTCCTGACTGGCGTGGCGTCCGCGCTGAACTACCCGGCCTATCAGGCTCTGATTCCCGACCTGATTCCTCGGGAAGACCTGATGAACGGCATTGCCCTCAATTCAGCGCAGTTCAACATGTCACGCGCGATTGGCCCAACAATCGCAGGGCTGGCAATGGGCACGCTTGGTGCGGCGGCCTGCTTTTACCTGAATTCGATCAGCTTTCTTGCATTGATCATCGCGCTGCTGCTCATCACCATTCCACCGGTCCATCAGCAGGAGAGTCCCCGCTTCTGGGGTTCAATGATGGAAGGTGTACACTATGTCCGGCAGCACCGGATCATCCTCATCCTGCTTACCGTGCCCGCAGTTCTCAGTCTTTTGGGCTTGCCCTTCATCGTGTTGATGCCGGCTGTCGCGCGCAACCTGATTGGCGTGGGAGCTTCCGGGCTGGGGTTCCTGATGGGCGGAGCCGGCGTGGGGGCCGTGATTGCGGCCCTCTTTATTGCCGCGCGCGGGACCCCCGAGCACCGCGGAAGCATGATCCTGACTAGCGCCTGTGTGTTTTCAGTCGCCCTTATTCTGCTGTCGGAGGCTCACTCATTCTGGGTGGCATTTCTTCTGCTCGCCATCATGGGAGGAACGATCGTGGGCGCCCTGACGCTTACCAACACGACCATCCAGATGACCAGTCCACCAAAGCTGCGCGGGCGTGTGATGGCGATGTACTACATGGCCATGACGGGATTCCTGCCGTTCGGCAGCCTGCAGGCGGGAATGGTTGCGCAGGCGGTCGGCATTCGTTTTTCACTGGGCATCGGAGGCGCCATTTGCCTGGGCTACTTCCTCATATTGCAACTGGCGCTCAGACAGCTGCGACGGGATGGACAAGCCTCTAATTATCCTGAAATCGGCGAGTAAGAAGCCGTGGACTCAATGCAACCCGGACGGCTTACTTTGCAGCAGCCAAAGCCTTGTCGATCAACTGATAAATCCGGTCTGGGAAAAACCCGATTACCGGGGTGCCGTTGATAAAGAGCGTCGGGGTGCTCATGATCCCCAGCTTTTGCCCTTCACGCATGTCAGCTTCGACACGCGGAAGCGATGCACGGGAGTCCATGCAAACCGAAAGCTTCAATTGATTCAAGCCCACGCGCTGGCCAAAGTCCAGAAGCAACTGCCGGATGTTGGCGGCATTGATCATTCCCTGGCTCTCGTAAATGACGGAGCGATACCGGAAATAGGACGCAGGGTTCAACTGATAAGCGCATTCATTGGCAATGGCGGCCTGCAGCGCCCAGTCGTGAATGGTGACCAGCGGGTATTCTTTGAAGATGATCCGTATCTTGTTGCCGTACTTCGGCAAAAGCTGTTGCTCAAAGAACTGCTGCGTTTCCGCGCAAGTGGGGCATTCGAGGTCCGCAAACTCTACAATCGTCACCGGAGCGTCGGCTGGGCCGACCGTGGGTTGATTTCTCAGAGAGATCGTATTTTCGACTTCACTTCGGGGATCGGCATTGAGGTTAAAGATACTTCCGATCACCGTGTAGCGGCCGTCCTTGGTTATGAAGGCGGGTGTCGAAGACTTCTTTTCCCCCTCCGAACCGGAAATGACTGCCTCGTAAAAATCACTGAATTGTGATTCGTGGAACGGCCCAACGGTCAGCTTGACATCCGGAGGAACTTTAAATTTGGTCCTGACAAAATCAACAATCTTTTTGTCAGCGACCGAAGAATTCTGGGCAATATTGGGCTGCGCAGTGGCTGAGGCTACAAGTACATCGCCGAACACCAGATAGCGTCCGTCTTTGGTGATCAGTGCAGGCTGTGCGGATTTCTTTGCTCCGTCCTCGACCGTGATGACGGTTTTGTAGAAGTCACTGAACCCCGAATCCTGAAACGGTGCCACGGTCAGCTTGGCCGCATCTGGAATGCCAAATCTCTCGCGCACATAACGAATAATCTTCTGGTTTGTGGCGGCAGTGTTGGCCGAAATCCTATAAGGGACCGTTACCAAAGCGATGATGGCAATCACCAAAAAGGCGAACACTCCCTCGCCTGACAAGATTTTATTGCAGTGCCTTTTGATCAAGCTTCCAGACTCCTTTCGTCAGCGAAACCCCATTGCCCGATAATTTTTGATTCTAACCGCGATATGCGGGAAAAATCAATTTGAACAGCAGGCTCCGACACGCAGCCTGGCAGACGCTGATCGAGAGTCGGCGCACGCGGCAGCAGGGTCCTCCGGCACAATTTTGAAGAGCCAGCCGGAAGACAACCGGGAAGCAACCGGGAAGGGATGGCTTAAAATTCTATACCTGCAAAACGTCGCCGTCGCGCGCCACCAGGCTGTAAAGGATTGGGTTTACGAAAAAGCCCAGCAGCAGTGGTGAAATCAGCCCCCCCACAATCACTATGGCAAAGGGCCGTTGCGTATCCGATCCGATTCCATGCGACAGGGCCGCCGGCAGCAAGCCCAGGCATGCCACCAGCGCCGTCATCATAATCGGCCGCAACCGGAGCAAGGCAGCCTGATGTGTCGCTTCGCGGATGCCCTTCCCTTCCAGCCGCAGCTTATTGATATAGGAATAGAGTACCACGGCCATCTCCGTCGAAACACCCATGAGAACCAGCAACCCGAGGACCGAGGAAACACTGAACGGAGTATGGGTCAGTTTCAACGCCAGCAGAGCCCCAACAGGCTCTGTCGTCACCACACCGATGGCAATGGCCACAGGAAACTTGAAGTTTCCATAGAGGGCAAACAGGATCAGGAAGATCAGCAGGACGGTCAACGGAGCGATTACATCGAGTTGCTTCCTGGCGGCGACGTATTCGCTGTACTCACCGCCCCAGGTGACGCGATACCCTTGCGGCAATGAATGCACAATCGGCGCAATGGCCCGTTGGCCAGCGACGACGGCGCCTGCCAGGTCGCGGCCTTCGACGCTGTATTGGATGCCGATGTACCGCGAGTTGTCCTCACGATAGATGAATGCGGCCCCGTTGCCAACGCTGATGTCCGCCAGGTCCTTCAGGGGAACCTGCTGGCCATCCGGCGTCCCGACAAGCAGGTTGCCAATAGAGTTCGGGTCCGACCGGAATTGCGGCTTCATCCGCACTATCAGATCGAACAACTTTTCGCCCTGGATCACCTGCGTTGCCGGCTGGCCGCCGATCGCGGCTCCAATTACCGCTTCGACATCGGAAACGTTCACCCCGTATCGCGCAATCTTCTGCCGGTTGATATGAATCAGCAGACTGGGCTGGCCAAGCTCTCGCACCACAATCAGGTCAGCAAAACCAGGAACATTGCTGAGGGCTGTCTTGATTCTCAGTGCGGTGTTCTGCAGAACATGGAGGTCAGGGCCGTAAACCTTGACGGCCAGTGCGCTCTTCAGTCCGGTCAACGCCTCGTCCACGGCGTCCTCGGCCGGCTGCGTGTAGTTGAAGATGATGCCGGGAAAAGTGGTGAGCTTGCTGTTGATGGATTTGATGAGCTCGTCTTTGTTCCGGATCGGTCCCGTCTTCCAGGATTTATCGCTGTAAGGCTTAAGGCCGACATAAAACTCGCAATTGAAAAATCCCGTAGGGTCAGTTCCGTCGTCTGGACGGCCCAACTCCGAGCCAACCTCCGTCACCTGCGGATAGGACATGAGGATGCGGCGAACTTGAGGAGCGATCTTGGCGGCCTCCTGCCAGGAAATCGTGTACGGCATGGTTGCCCGAACCCACAAAGCGCCTTCATCCAGGTGAGGCATAAACTCGCCGCCGATCAGCGGAACCAGCAACGAAGTACCGGCAAAGATCGCAAGGCCAATCCCCAGCATGAGCACGCGGTGATCGAGGGCCCAATCAAGCTGCCGTCCGTAGATCCGCTTGATCCACTCGAACGGACGGTTCACTTTCTCCTTAACACCTGCTTTGAACCAGTAGGAGATAAGTACCGGCACCAGCGTCAATGAAAGCAGCAGCGCGCCGACCAGCGCGTAAGACATGGTGTCGGCCATGGGGTGAAAAAGCCGCCCGGAGGCGCCTCGGAGCGCGTAAATCGGCAGGTAGCCCGCAATGATAACGGCAACCGAATAGAAGACCGGACGGTCCACATCTCGAGCCCCCGCAAGAATGGCTTCCTTGAGGTTATAATCCTCTCCCGCCCGCAAGCCGAGCTCGCGGTAGATGTTCTCCATCATCACCACGGTGCCGTCAATAAGGATTCCGAAATCAATCGCTCCTATCGACAGCAAATTGGCCGAAACCCCTTCCAGGTGCAGAAATACAAAAGAAAACAACAGGCAAAGCGGGATGGTGAGGGCCGTGATGACCGCCGCGCGCACGCTCACCAGGAAAAACATCAGCACAATCAGGACCAGGATCATTCCCCGCAGCAGGTTGTCCTCTACCGTCGAGGTCGTCAAAGCCACCAGGCCGCTGCGATCGTAAAAAGTGTGGATTTTGACGTCTTTGGGCAGCACCTGGGTGTTCAGATATTTGGTTTCCTGCTCGACACGCTGGAGCACATATTGCGTCTGCTCGCCCGTACGCATCATGATGACGCCTTCAACGGCATCGTCATTGTTCATAAAGCCGAATTCGCCCAGGCGCGGCGCATGGCCAATCACCACCTTACCGATGTCCTTTATAAACACCGGGGCGCCCTTATGGCTGGCCACAACGATGTTGCCAATGTCCTGGGTGTCCCGGACCAGCCCGATGCCCCGAACGTAGTAGAACTGCCCGCCTTGCGAGTAAAAGCCGCCGCCCGTATTGGCGTTGTTGGCAGACAGCGAGTTCAAAATCTGCGGGACGGTGACGTGATAGCTGTAAAGCTGAGCGGGGTCCAGCAACACCTGGTACTGCATGGTCGTCCCGCCAAACCCCGAATCGTCCGCCACGCCGGGGACCGAGCGATATGCGTGGTTCAGGACCCAGTCCTGTATCGTTTTCAGTTCCTGCGGCGAGCGGTCGGGGCTTTGAAGGACGTAGCGGTAGATCAGGTCGCTGGGGCTCGAAAGAGGAGAAAGGCCCGGAGTGACGCCGACCGGGAGCGAAACATCTGAAAGACGTTGGAAGGCCTGTTGCCTGCAAAAATACTTATCGGTGCCGAACCGGAACGACATGATGACGTCGGAAAGGCCGTAGAGAGAGATCGAGCGCATCGTTTCGAGCTGTGGCATGCCATTCATTTCGACTTCGATAGGCACCGTAATCAGGCGCTCCACTTCTTCCGAGGCGTGGCCTGGCCACTGCGTGATGATCTCAACCAGCGGAGGCGAAAGGTCCGGGTAGGCGTCAACCGGCATCCGCTCGAACGACAGGATCCCTCCGACAATCAGGAAGCCCACAAGCACTAGGATGAAAAAACGCTGATTCAGGGCGAAATGAACAATGCGATGGATCATATTAAGTTTAATCCCGGCATAAGATGGTCCGGCTTACCGAACAGACGCTCTAGGTCATTCCGTGAGCGAGCTGGCAAATTGCAGAAATAGACTTCCGTTCCCGACCACTTTGTCGCCTTCCTTGAGCCCGCTGAGAATCTGCGTCTGCCCGCTTTCGCTGTGGCCGATCGTTACCAGTTGGCGCGAGAACTGGCCAGCTCCCGACATAACATAGACAAAAGGTTCATTCACATCATTCCGCAGAACAGCGTCATCGGGAACCGTCAGTGCCTTCGTTTTCCCGGACTGCACAATGGCCGTGACGTACATGTCCTTCTTCAGAATCCCGTGAGGATTGTTGGTAACGATGCGGACCTTTAATGTGCGAGTGTCGGGATCAAGAGAAGGAGATATATATGAAATCCGACCGTGAAAGACTGTCGGGAAGGCGTTTGTCTCAACCGTTACGGGATCACCGAGGTGAATCGACCCGAGGTCGTTCTGATAAACATTCACCAGCACCCAGACCGTGCTCATATTGGAAATCGTGAACACCTGTGTCCCGCCAGCCTGGATCACCTGCCCCGGCTGCACCATTCTCTCCACCACTTCCCCTGCGATGGGCGCCAACACCGGAATCTTTGCACTGGCCGGACCGTTCGCCAAGTGGCTGGGATCGCTGATGCCGATCACCTGCAAAGATTGTTCTGAAGCCTGAAGATCGGCCATCGCCTGATTGCGGGTGGACTGTGCCTGCAAAAGATCAACCTGCGCAATGGCATGGTGCGTGTAAAGATCCTGATCGCGTTCCATGTTGGCCTGGGCAAGCTGGTAGGCGTCGTGGGCCTTCAGGTAATTGGACCGCAACTGGGCGAAATCAGGGCTGCTGACGTAAAGCAACGGCTGGCCGGTCCGGACCGTCTGGCCAGGATAGACCAGCACCTGTGTCACGGGTCCGCTTACCTGGGTAATCACCGGCGTCGTCTGGAAAGCGTTGTAAGCAACCGACCCCGACAGGCGCAACACCACCGGGAAGGCCTGCTGTTCGGCCGTAATAATCTGCACGTGCGACATCTGGTTCTGTGGCACGCTGAACAATTCCGCTTTCTCGGCCCCCCCTGACCCGTAGGCAGTTGTCCGCGCGGCGCTGGGGCCGGAGTCCTTGCTTCCGCAAGCTGAAAGCATGAAGAGAGTGCCGATAGCAGTGGCCAGGAGGAAAACCTGCCATCTCCCGGCATTCGTGGTTTTCATATTCGCATTCATGGCATTTGCCTCGTGCCGGCCGATTCGTTCAACTGCTCGACAGCCAGCATGTAAGTCGCCAGCGTTTCCCGGTACGTCAGTTCC
>JAJXZM010000221.1 GCA_021780055.1 Acidobacteriota bacterium | reverse complement strand
CTGATCAGAGCATAATCATGGATGGGCCCATGATCGGCGGTGCGAAGGTTCGGGCCGCAAGGTCATCGGACGGTTCATTTGCTATTGTCTACTCGCCGTACGGGGAGAGTTTCACGCTGAATAAACACGTGATCAAAGGCCGGCGGTTGAAGGAGATATGGTACGACCCTCGATACGGCGTTTCCTACCCGATTCACGAAGCGGACACGTGGGGATTTCAACGGTACACGCCGGTCACCAACGGTCGAGGGAACGATTGGATTCTGTTGCTCGAAGATGTTGCGGCAGGTTATCACTTGCCGAACCCGTCGCGCTCAACCGGTACCGAATCATGACCCTGGGTTTAAGCCGAATTCTCAGCAACCTTTGGGAACAGTCTCAGCGGGAAACTTTTCGGGGATGGGAGGTCGGTCGTGAAAATCGAGCAAGGTGCTGTTAATCACACAGTTGCGAGCATAAGCCCGAAGGACTTCCACTCTTAGTGTGTCAAAATGAAACACATTTTTTGGCGAAATTGAGACTTTCAGGGGCGTTGTGCTGGCTACTACTTCATTCCAAAGACATTCAGGGCGCCTCCCTCAATGATTAAAGACAGATACAAGTGGTACGTGGTTGGGATGCTCTGGTGCATCTCCTTTTTCAATTATGCTGACCGAGAAGCGATCTTCTCACTCTTCCCGCTGCTGCAAAAGGAAATGCACCTCACTCCTGTTCAGCTCGGCCTGCTGGGCTCGGCCTTCGCCTGGGTGTACGGCCTCACCGCTCCGTTCGCTGGAAGCATCGTGGATAAGGTCCGCCGGAAGACGGCCATCCTTGGCGGGCTCTATGCGTGGAGCACAATTGCCATCCTGACTCCGCTCTCGCGCACCTTTCACCAGTTATTTTCCTTTATGGCTGCGGAGGGCTTGGGAGAGACTTTTTATTTTCCGGCTTCCATGTCCATGATCAGCGACTATCACGGGAAGAAAACCCGGTCGCGCGCAATGGGCAGCCACCAGACAAGCGTTTACATGGGAACCATCGCGGGTGGTTTCTTTGCAGGCTTGATTGGAGAAGTTTACGGCTGGCGCTGGTCATTCATCGTCTTCGGAGGATTGGGGATTCTCTTTGGCCTCGTGTTGATTCGACTTCTGCGCGAGCCGGAGCGCGGCGCGGCCGACCTGGCTGACCAGGCTCCAGGAGCCGACCCTGTCGTCACGAAACGAATCCCTATCAAAGATTTTCTGAGGATGCTCATGAGAACGCCAAGCGCGGCTCTGCTGATGGGAGCTTTTGCCTGTGCCAACTTTGTTGCTCTGGTGTTGCTCTCCTGGATGCCGAAGTTTCTCTATGACCAGTTTCACATGGGCCTGGCGATGGCGGGATTGTCAGCCACACTTTTTGTTCAGTTGGCGAGCATGGTCGGGTCGCCGCTTGGAGGCTGGTTTGCAGATCTGCTAAGGAGGAGATTGCCCGGCGGAAGAATGCTGGTCCAGGCCACCGCCTTGTTCTGCGGCGCGCCGTTCGTGTTTCTGTGCGGAGCAACAAAATCCATTGGTCTGGTAGTCGTGGCGCTCACTGCTTGGGGGCTCTTCAAGGGCCTGTACGATGCCAACATCTTCGCTTCTGTTTTTGACGTCATCCCTGCGCAGGCACGCGGCACAGCAGCCGGATTCATGAATATGGTTGGCTGGCTCGGTGGCGGCGGCATTGCACCGATCGCAATTGGATTGATTGCGGAACGGTCCAGCCTGGGCTTGGCAATTTCGCTCGCCGGACTCGTCTACGTGGCAGCGGGCATTCTTCTGCTCGCGGCTGGAGTTCGGTTTGCCCCACGCGACGTTGCCAAGTACGAACGCCTGTTACAAGTTGATAGCAAGACTTGACGCGGTGTAAGAATTCCGGACAGGACGGGAACCTATGTATCGAGTGCTCGCGCTGGCGGATGATCTGACCGGAGCACTGGAAGTTGGCGCAAAATTTGCAGCCACCGGTTTGTCCTCGTTAGTGACAACCAGGCGCTCGATTCCTGCAGATGCAAGCCAGCAGACGGCGGTGCTGGTGATCGATACTGAAACTCGCCACCTGGCGCCTGCACCTGCAAGGGCGTGTGTTCTTGAATTGGCACGTGCGGGCTTTGACCAGGGCATCCCTTACGTTTACAAGAAAACTGATTCGACTTTGCGCGGGAATATCGCCAGTGAAATATCCGCCGTGATGGAAGCTTATCCGGATTTGCCCTTGCTCTATATGCCTGCCTACCCGGCGATGGGCAGAACGGTTCGCGGGGGGATTCTCCACGTCGATGGCGTCCCGGTGAACGAAACGGTTTTTGCGCAAGATCCGCTGAACGCAGTGCGAACCGCCAATATTCCGCGGTTACTTTCTGCGGCTGGCTTGCAATCTGTTATCTCAACCACGCCGGCTCAACTGGCAACGTCGCCTTCGACAGCCGTTTACGTTTGCGACGCAACGTCTGAATCGGATCTGGAACTTGCCGCCAGAAAATTTGTGCAATCTGAGCGGTTCCGTCTTGCTGCCGGACCTGCGGGATTTGTGGGCCATCTGGCCCCGTTGCTTGACCTGCCTCGAACTGCGCCTCCGGGCATGCCGGTGGTAAGGCGGGCATTGGTGGTGAATGGCAGCCTTAATGAAGTATCAGCCCGGCAGATCAGTTACGCGCGCAGCCACGATTTCTCCTCCATAATGGCCAGTGAGACCGCCGCTAAAGCAGGGCGGCATGGCTGGGTGATTCTGGACCACGAGTTCGGCAACTGTGAGCCCCTGGGCTATGCTGCGCGCCTGTCGAAATCCGTGTGTGGCGCGCTCAAGCGGGAAGAGTTCGACGCTGTTATAGTCTTCGGAGGCGACACAGCTTATGCCATTCTGGACGAATTAGGCCGTCCGGAAATGCGACCGATCGGCGAAGTAGTGGAAGGTGTGCCGGTTTCTTCGATCGGCCGCAAAGCAGCCGGGCTGAAAGGTGAAGCCCCTCTTTACCTGATCAGCAAGGCAGGAGGGTTTGGCCCGATCGATGTGCTTCACCTGATTCGAACGAATTTAACGCGAGGGTAAATGGAATGTCGCGGATTTTTGCTGTCACAACTGGAGACTCAAGCGGCGTTGGGCCGGAGATACTTCTGAAGGCTTTTCGGCAGAGCGAAATTCAATATCCGTTCGTCGCCTATGGAGACCTGGAAGTTCTTGAGTTCTACAACGACCTCTTGAAATTCGGCGTCCCGTTAAGAGAGGCGACTGCCGCAGGCGATTATCAACCCGGCAAACTGAATGTGATCGACTCCGGAGTTATGCGCCGCAGCGACGTGACCGTGGGCAGGCTGAATCAAAAGTCGGGAATGGCGGCACGGGAGTATGTGGTTGCTGCCACGCGCGCCACGATTGCCGGGGAAACCGCAGCTATCATTACACTGCCCATGAACAAGGAGGCGACGCGGCTTTCCGACCCGGGATTCACTGGCCATACCGAATTGATTGGCGAATTGTGCGGAGCGAAGGACGTCACCATCATGCTCGCTTCAAACGACCTGATCGTCACGCATGTCAGCACTCACGTCTCTTTATCCACGGCAATCGCGCGCGTCAAAAAGGACCGCGTTGCTACTATCATCCGTTTGACATGCGAATCGGTCGGCAGGCTGAAGAACAATCCGCGTATTGCCGTTGCGGGTTTGAATCCCCACGCGGGAGAAAACGGGCTGTTCGGTGACGAGGAGATTCGCGAGATCCGTCCGGCCGTCGAGTGGGCGCGCAGCCAGGGCTGGCAGGTCGAAGGGCCATTGCCGCCTGACACGGTGTTCTACCTGGCTGTGCGCAGGAAGCAATTTGACGCGGTCGTCTGCATGTATCACGATCAGGGTCACATACCGAGCAAGCTGCTCGATTTTGAGGGTGGCGTCAACATCACGCTCGGCTTGCCCATCGTCCGGACATCCGTCGATCACGGAACTGCCTTTGACATTGCGGGCCGGGGTGAAGCTTCGACAGTCAGCTTCATTCGCGCCCTGGATTACGCAGCGCGGCTGACCTCGGGCAGTTGTCAATGAATCAACGTTGCCGTTATTGATCTGGGATTAAGATGTGACGACAAAACTATACGGAAAGGCTTGAATGGACCGGCGTGATCTCTTGCAAGGGCTTTTTGCAGCGGCGGTTGCAATTCCGGCCGGATCTTTAGGCGCCAAGGTCCCTGGTAGAATGGTGGAACTCGAAATCATTGTTTCTTCCGTTGAAGATGCGCTTGCCGCTTACCGCGGAGGCGCAACCCGTATGGCCATCGAAGCAAGCCTTCCCGACGGCGGCCTGACGCCTCCGCAACAGCTTGTTGAGGACATTCTGGACAAAGTGCCACTCCCCGCCAGAGTCATGCTGCGGCTTAACGTTCAGTCTCCGACGGATTTCGCCTTGAGGAGCAAGGCCCAGCTTGATGAGCTTAAGTCCCGCGCTTGTGCTCTCTCAAGTCTTAAGATCGAAGGCCTGCTTACGGGTTACAGCCGCGAGTGCAAACTTGATCTCGAAACATTGCGCGAAATCATTGATGCAGCGCCCGAGACGCACTACACGATTCACAATGTGATCGAATTTACTGACGACCCGCTGGCAGCCTTGCGCTCCCTGAGCGGTTTCCCGCAGGTGGATCGAGCCATGGTGCCGTGCGGCACAGGCAGCCTCGCCGAACGAATGAAACGGATCCCTGCCTACGAGGCCGCGCTTGGGCCGGACCGCCGGCTCGTTCTGGGCGGGCTGGACCTTGACATGCTTTCCACTCTGCGGCGCCAGACCGATATTCGTACTTTCCACCTTGGCAAGGCGATCCGCACGCCCCAGACGCCTTCCGGAAAAGTTGACCAATCCAAAGTGGAAATGGCACATAAGCTGCTGTTTCTGTGAACTTTTTAAACTGTTCGTGGCCGGGGCATGAATTACAACCGGCGCTGCGGACAACGCCTGCCTCGGTCTGGTAATCTAAGAAAAGAGATTTGGCTTGCCGCGGGCGGCATTTTGGGAGGCGACATGGTTCACGTGAACAACAGGATGGTGGGTCTGGTCCTGGTGCTTCTTGCGCCGGCGTTGCTGTTGGCGTCTGACCTCCCGAAGCCGGAACTCCCCGTTGGGACCCGGGTAAGCGTGACGCTGATTTCCACTCTGAGTTCTGCCGCCGACCATTCAGGCGATTCTTTCACGGCGCAGGTCGAGGACCCGATTTTCGCCAACGGCATTGAAGTGGTTCATGCGGGCAGCACGCTGCGCGGGCACGTCACGTTCGTCAAGCCGCCCGGCCGCGTAAAGGGCAAAGCCGAGATGCGCCTGTTGGCCGACGCGATTGTGATGAAGGACGGCCACGAATACACTTTCTCCGGACAGCTTACCGATGATGCCGGATCCTCCGTGAAGGTGAACGACAGCGAAGGGACCATCGAGGGCAAGGGCAAGAGCAAAACTCAGGCCGCCAAGGAAAGCGGCATCGGCGCCGCAGCAGGAGCGGGTGCCGGCGCCATCGCGGCGGGCGGCACTGGTGCCCTTTACGGTGCAGGCATCGGAGCGGTTGCGGGCCTGATCCACACGCTGGCCAAGCATCACAAAGATGTGGTACTCCAGCCCGGCACCGAGTTGACGTTTGTGCTCACCTCTCCCGGAAAAATCGCCACTGCCGGCGAGGCCAAGGGAACGCCGGTGCCGTTCGTCTGCCAGAGTTGCCAATAACTCACCCTGCTGATTCAGAAATCCAGGGCCGTTAATCAGCGGCCTGTTTGTCGTTGCTTGCGCATCTGGGCAGTCTGCCGCGACCGTGGAGAAGCGAGCCGCGTGAGTCATTCAAGTCTCTTGGCGATGCAAACTCAGGCACGGTGGTACGTCCTGTAAAATTGACCCAATGAACAATCGGAAACTGTGCCCTGCATAGTCAAAGGCGGCTGGGCAGGCCGATCTTGTTTGCGCTGGTGTTATGATGGAATGAAAAACCAGGAGGCTGGAATGGCTGAGGAGCTTCGGGGCAAGGTTGCAATCGTAACGGGTGGGACACGCGGCATCGGTTTCTGCATCGCGCGGCGGCTGCTGGCTGAAGGCGCTAAGGTATTTATCTGCGGGCGGAACGCCAATCATCTGAACGCGGCGCTCGAAGCTCTCGGAAAGCAATCCGATGGCAACCTGGACGGCATGGCAGCGGACATGCGCCGGTTTGAAGACTGCCGCAAAGTGGTGCAGGCCGCGGCGGAAAGTTTTGGAGGCATTGATATTCTTATTAACAATGCCGGGTTAGGTTATTTCAAACCCGTGGACCAGTTGACGCCGGAAGAGTGGGACGAAACTATCCAGACAAATCTTTCCGGGGTGTTCTATTGCTGCCGCGAAGCTATTCCGTTGATGCGCCAGCGCGGCGGCGGGTACATCTTCAACATTTCCAGCCTGGCGGGCGTGAATCCGTTTGCGGGCGGCAGCGCTTACAACGCCTCCAAGTTCGGGCTGAATGGTTTCAGCGAAGCCATGATGCAGGACGTGCGGCACGATGGCATTCGCGTCAGCTACATCATGCCGGGCAGCGTTGATACCGACTTCGGCGCGGCGCCCGGAACCAAGTCCGGTGCTTCGTGGAAACTCACGGGTGACGACATCGCCAAGGCCGTGGTTGATCTTTACCGGTTTCCCAAGACGGCGCTCGCCAGCCGGATCGAAATGCGGCCGTCTCAGCCGCCCAAGAAGAAATAGCAGGTCGGAGGTTCTTGCCCATGAGGTCTCGATTGAACATTGCCTGGACGATCGCCATTGCCTTTGCAACGGCCACTGCGCTCGTTTATTCAGAAACCGCGCGAACGGCGCAGGTTCCGCAGGTAGAGCTTCTGCGAACGCCTGACGGTGGCATCCAGCCGCAGACAGCGGTTGATTCGCGCGGCGTACTTCATATGATTTACTTCACGGGCGACGCCGCTGCTGGCAACATCG
>JAJXZM010000475.1 GCA_021780055.1 Acidobacteriota bacterium | reverse complement strand
ACCACTTCCTGGATGTGCTTGTCGGGACTGGATATGGACTGGTGGACGGCGGAATCGGAGGAGCAATCCTTGGCCTTCTGTACAACTGTTTTGCAGGCGGCGCCAAGCAGGCATCCTGATTTGTGTTTCCACATTTGAGATCCAGGAATTGACGTTTCGCTCAAGCCCGGCAAAATGCCGGAGCGGCGCAGACGAACATGCAAGCTTTCCGGCGTGGCCTGAGCTTGCGATAAAACCTCCACACAAGTGGGAACACCGGATGGACGGTTGAACTCTTGACAAGAAAATTCAAGCGTTGGCTGGCCATCCTTACGGGATGGGTCTTTATCGCCCTGGGTGTGGCAGGGCTTTTGCTGCCGTTCTTGCAGGGCGTGTTGTTCCTTCTGATCGGGATCACCATCCTCTCGACGGAATACATCTGGGCGAGCAATCTCCTCCGGAAGTTGCGCGAGCGATTCCCTTCCCTCAGCAGCCGGCTTGATGCCGCCAAAGCACGGGCGCAGGAACGTTTGAAGCGGATTTTCTCCGCCGGATCCGACCGCAGCCAGGATTGACGCTGCGACGTCCTCCTCAAAAGTCGTACCCACTTCTCGTCTGCCGGCGCGCCAGACGCTTTGGCATCACAGATCCTTGTGATGGTGGTCACGGATGCAAACGTCGTGGCAGGTGATGATGGACTTACGAGGAGGGTGGGCGCAGGCAAAAACGAACCACCCAACAAGCGGAGCACGGCGGCGGCAGCACAAAGGAAGCTCCGCAAGGCCAGCGACTTAACGCGGCCGTTAGGCCTCCCACCCTCCTAAATGGACATCAGGCCTGAAGTCTTTCGGGCCTTATTTTTTTCCGATTAAAATCCCTGTTCTGAATATTGCCCGGGTTGCTCCGGCACCCCGCCGGATTTACTTGCTGCGGCAGCTCTCACCCAGAAGATTTTGGAGTACACCAACACTTGATAGCCGCAAAGGCCGGTGATATGTTAACAGCCTGAGAATGGCCTGGGAGCGCTCTGCAACAGGCTGAATCGAATGGCGCTAAGGATGAAACCCAACCGCTCCCAGGCACGTCAAACAAGAGGACAGGCGGCGCAAATCCTGTTGGCCAGTTCAAAACAAGCCAGTTCCGTCTTCGCTTCCCGTTACCCGGCGGGAAGACCCGCATATTCGGTTTGTCACACTCTTTCAGCGGGCGGCGTATTAAGGGACGACTGACGTGGACAACTCACTCAATCAAGGAGCCTCACTCTTAAAGCCCGACGCAGCCGCGCCGATGCACCTTGAAAACGCACCGGGCGAAACACAAACCCTGTTTGAACTGTTCTTTGAGGCCTCGCCCGATGGTGTTCTTGTGGTGGACACGGAGGGGCTGATCAAGCTGGTCAATGCGCGAACGGAGAAAATGTTCGGGTACAACCGGTCAGAACTACAGGGCCGGCCGATTGAACTTCTGGTTCCCGATCGCTTCCGAAAAGCGCACACGCAGGACCGCAGCAAATATCAGGATTCACCTCACATGCGCCCGATGGGCGGCGCGCTGGAATTGTTTGGTAAGCGCAGCGACGGCAGTGAATTCCCCGTCGAGGTCATGCTGAGCCCGATCAAATCCACCCTACAGGCAATGGTGCTGACCGTGGTTCGCGACATCACGCTGCGCAAGCGGGCAGAAGATGCCCTGCGAACCAGCGAAGAACAACTCCAGAGCATCCTGGACAACTCAACCACCGTTATTTACGTCAAGGACCTCGAAAGCCGCTACCTCCGCGTCAACCGCCGGTTCGAGGAACTTTACAACATCCCTCATGGCCAAGCTAAAGGGAAAACTGATTACGATCTGTTCCCGAAAGAACTTGCGGACAGCCTGCGCGCGAATGACCAGAAGGTCCTGCGCGCCGCCAGCCCGATGGAATTTGAAGAAGTGGTTACCCACACGGGTGGAGTTCACACCTATATTTCGATCAAAGTCCCTTTGTTTGACGCTTGGGGGCGTCCTTACGCCGTGGCCGGCATCTCCACTGATATTACGGAGCGAAAAAGGGCGGAAGAAGCCTTGCTACTTGAAATCAGCATGGTGCTGCTCTCCCACCTTGACGTTCGAGACCTGTTCACCGCTATCTCAGCGACTCTGCACCGAATTATGCCGCACGAGTATGCTTCGCTTGCTCTCTACGGCCCGGAAAGCAAGGACCTCCGCCTGCTTTCCCTAGAACACCCTGAAACAGAAGCTGCCCTGGGAAAAGAGATGCTCTCACCTGCTCAGGAGGCCCTGGCGGGCCGCGTAATGAATGCCCGTCAGCCGCTTGTGCTGAATGATCTCGGGGACAACTCTGGCCCGTCCCATGTAATCAGCCGCCTGGCGGCTGAAGGCATCAAGTCTGCATGCTTCCTGCCGCTCATGACTCAGGACCGCGTGCTCGGAACTTTGAACCTCGTCAGCCGCAAGGAAGGCGCATTTGATCAGCAGCACGTGGACCTGCTTCAGCAGGTAACGAGCCATATTGCGATTGCGCTGGACAACGCGCTGACGTATCGCAAGGTTGCGGAGTTAAAGGAACGGCTGACTGAAGAGAAACTCTACCTGGAAGAAGAGCTCCGTACTGAATACCACTTTGAGGAAATCATCGGTGAAAGCCCTGCTCTCAAACGAATCCTGAAACAGGTTGAATCCGTCGGCCCTACCAACGCCACTGTCCTGATTCTGGGTGAAACCGGTACGGGAAAGGAGCTGATTGCTCGCGCAATTCATGATTTGAGCCCGCGCCGCGACCGCACTTTCGTCAAGCTGAATTGCGCCGCCATCCCAACCGGCCTGCTGGAAAGCGAACTTTTTGGGCACGAAAGAGGCGCCTTTACTGGAGCCATCTCGCAGAAAATCGGCCGGCTGGAACTGGCACACGAAGGCACTCTATTCCTGGACGAAGTTGGAGACATCCCGCTGGAACTCCAGCCCAAACTGCTGCGCGCCCTTCAGGAAAAAGAGTTTGATCGGCTCGGCAGTACAAAAACCATACCTGTCGATGTTCGCCTGCTGGCGGCAACCAATCGCGACCTGGCAAAAATGGTCGCCGAACGTCAGTTCCGAAGCGATCTTTATTACCGCCTGAAGGTCTTCCCGATCACCGTCCCCCCGTTGCGGGAACGCGCTGAAGATATTCCCATCCTGGTGCGTTACTTTGCCCAAAAGCACGCAGAGAGAATGCACCGGCGCATCGAGACGATTCCGCCGGAAAGCATGGAGGCTCTCGTGCGGTGGCGCTGGCCAGGTAACGTGCGCGAACTTGAGAATATTATCGAGCGGGCTGTTATCCTCTCTCCCGGGCCGATCCTCCGCATCCCGCTTGCAGAGCTGGCATCGGTCGAAGAGCGCAGCGGGAACGGCGATGGCTCTGACACCCTTGAAGACGCAGAGCGCGAACTCATTATCCGTGTTCTGCGAGAAACGCGTGGCATCATCGCCGGCCCTAACGGGGCAGCCGCTCGCCTGGGTCTGAAGAGGACCACGCTCAATTCCAAAATGCGAAAGCTGGGAATACGGCGCCACAATATCACCAAGGCGCCATTTGCGTGACGAAATATCGTCAACTGGTTAATCCACGTCACGTGGTTCTTTCCATCCACCCTTCCTACGGCCTCAATAAAAACAGTAAACAATTGATTTAAAAATAGTTAAAAGAAATGATTCACCGCCATCGTTTGGAACGGTTTGTGCTATTTACAGGTAGGGAGATGAGTGCCAACCCGTTTTTGAAGCCTTTGAAGTCTGAGGGCTGGAGTTAAGGACCGATGGCAGAACAGATCAATGCCCTGCTGGTTCACGGTCGGGATGAGACGTTCCTGGAGTTGGCACGGACCCTTCGGTCCCTCAACATCAAGGTCATTCATGCCAGAAACTGCCGGGAAGCTTCTCAGCACATCAAGACGCATGGCGGACTCGATCTCGTGTTTGCAGGAACGAATCTGCAGGATGGAGTCTGGGATGATGTCCTGGAACTGGCACAACAGTCAAAGAAATATCTACCCGTGATAGTTGTTTCAAGGATGGTTGACGTTGCAGTTTACCTTGACGCGCTGGGAAAAGGCGCATTTGATTTTGTTACGCCGCCATTCCTGGCCTCGGACCTGGCGCACATCGTTCGGTCGGCGATTTACAAGGAACTGGTCAGGGTGAAACGGGACCTTACGGCGCCACCGGCCGTTTGAGCCGAAGGAGAGCTTTGCGTCGTGCCGACAACGATTTTGACGGCCGGGAATAATTTTTCAGCAAGGTGCATCAGGGCTTTAAAGCACCAGCGATAAGGTCATATTTTCTTTATTATTTTGTACCAAGAATGGTGAAAGATGCTTAAAATAACATTTAAAGATACCCCGGAAAGCACAAGGATCAAACTCGAAGGGAAACTTTCCGGACCGTGGGTCGAGGAGTTGGAACGAAGCTGGATGGAACACTCGTCTCGGGCTTCTGAAAATGTCATAATAGATTTGTCGGATGTCACATTTATCGACCCCGAGGGGAAGAATCTTCTCGCCCGAATGGTCGATAAGGGGGTCTGCTTCGAAGGCACGCAATTAATGACACAATATGTGATCGACGAGATCATGCGGGCCGGAACACGTGCTGGCAAAAACGGAGGTTAAGATGAGGTCGCCATACGGATTGGAGCTGGTTGAAGACTGCCAAACCTGCTCAAACAAGGCCGATGGGTTCTTCTGCGATCTTTCTCCAGAAGGGCTGAAAGCTTTCGAGGCGATTAAGTACACCACAGCATACCCCGCCGGCGCCGTGCTTTTTGTTGAAGGCCAATCCGCCCAAGGTGTTTTTCTGCTCTGCAAGGGACGCGTGAAGCTCTCGATGACTTCAAGCGAAGGCAGGACCCTGATTCTGAGGATCGTGAAGCCGGGAGAAATCCTGGGAATGCACGCGACAGTCTCTGACACTGCATTCCAGGCTACCGCCGAAACCCTTGAACCCTGCCAAGTGAACTTTATCAAGCGCGACGATTTTCTGCGCCTTCTCCGCGAACACGGAGACGCCTCCATTCATGCAGCACAGCAGTTGAGCGGCAGCTATCAGACGGCCTGCGAACAGGTCCGGTCACTTGGCCTGTCGCAGTCGGCGCCCGAAAAGCTGGCCCGTTTCCTGCTGGAATGGTCGGCCAAAGGACAGCAGTCCAAACAGGGCATCCGCGTGAAACTGACATTGACCCACGAGGAAATCGGCCAGATCATCGGGACTTCCCGCGAAACTGTGACTCGGACGCTGGGCGAATTCAAGTCCAAGCACCTCGCTGAACTTAAAGGCTCAACCCTTGTGATCCAGAACAAGGCCGCACTGGAAGCCTTCCTGGGCGGATAGTCGACCCGCAGGCGTCTCTCCTACTCAATTCACGAAACCGAAATGCGGGTGTGCACGGCCCGCATACAGGAAGCTTTACCCTGTCTGCCGGCAGGCCCTGGGTGGAGTGAACTACGTCACAAACGTCGGTGACGTGGCTCACTGATGCCCCTAAAACCCTCGTCTAGACTGTATCTAACATACCGCCCGGGAATCCGCCCCAGCGGCCGACGATTTGCCCCACACGCGCCGTTCGATTCCCGGGCTTACCTCTTTCTAGGCCCTTTTTCCCTCCATTCATTAAACAACCCGCTGAAAGTGTGCGAGGATCCGGAAATGGATCAATTGTTGTAGAGAGCATTAGGACGCTGCAGCCAGACAAGTTCTCAAGACCCGGGTGTTGATACTGGCCTTGCCTTTTGGCGCAAGCCGGCGGCTCGGGCAGCAAGGGCGTCCGCCTTGCCAATCTTGCCTAAGTGCCGTTCGACTGCCGAATAAAGGCTCAAGGTCCGGGCCAATTGCGGATTGTCAGTGCCGTAGTCCGCTTCCTGGATTTTGAGCGCTCGCTCGCAAAGCGGCTCAGCCTCTGCATACTTACCGTTTGTAGCTTTCATCCCGGCAAGAGCCATGAGCGTGCGGGCAAGATGCGCGTCATTGGGGTCAAGGACTTGTTCCTGGTCAGTCAGCACCTGATCGAGAATAGCCTCTGCATCCGATGTACGGCCTTCTTTCTGATAAAGTCGGACAAGAGGCGCGTCGGAGAGCTCCTGGATGGCATCAGCGCAGAACCGGCCTTGCATGTGCTCGAACGTGTCAAAGGCATGCTTGTAGGCGGCTTCCGCCTCCTTGTCTTTTCCCTCAATTTCAAGCAGCCTTCCATATTGGTAGTAAACGCCAGGCGCAACGAGCGGGTTCGGGATGTGGTTCTCAGCCACCGCGATCGCCTTCTGGTATGTGGCTTCCGCTAGAGCGTAGGAACCCTCCTGCTGGTAATGGGCGGCGAGCTGCCCCAAAGCGTTGAGCTGGCGGCCATAGTCCGCATGGCCGTGGTAATCAACCGGGCCTTCTGCTGCCGCGTCTGAAAGGATCTTCTCCGCCTGGCCCGTTTCACCGGTTTCCCGATAATAGCTGCTCAGGACCACCGGACAAATGTTTGTCGCCAGGTTCACCTTGCGCTTGGCAAGTCTTGGCAGCCCCTGCCAGCAGAGCGTGCGCTTCATCGCTGCTACGTCCCTCCCTGGCGTTCAGAAAGGCTTGCCATAAAGAAGTAACGAGCGTGGCGTTATGAGGACCCGGAAACTTACGTGCAAGGGCCAGCGCTTCACTAGTTGCCCGGTGGGCATCCGCCTGGTTGCCAACTCTGCGGTTGTACGCTGCAAGAGCGTAGAGGTCCACCAGAACCCGAGTGCTTTCCGGGTGGTAAAGCTCCTTATCCACCGCCAGGGCCTTCTGCATCGCAGCGATTGCATCTGGATAGTGCCCAAGATCAAACTCGACTCTCGCCAGAGAATTCAGGAGCACGCTCATCCGCTGGTTCGGCGCGGAACCGGATTCGCCGCTGCGCACTGCGGCGGTTAGCAACTTCTCCGCGTCAAGCAGCCTGCCTTCCTGCTCTGCTTTGGAAATTTCCTCCAACGTAGGATCGAG
>JAJXZM010000084.1 GCA_021780055.1 Acidobacteriota bacterium | reverse complement strand
AATGTGCACTGCGGATGAACTGAGGCGTTTTGGGGAATTTGGAAAATTAGTCCTGAGTGTCCGACCGGGAATTACGGGGTATTGGCAGGTGAGCGGGCGGCAGAACGTATCATTCGAGCAGCATGTGGCCATGGACGTTTACTACGTCGAGAATTGGAGCCTTTGGATGGATATTGGAATTATTTTGAAGACCCCAAGGAAAGTAATCAGTGGTGAAGGAGCCTACTGACGAAGATTAGAGGGCCTTCGAGTTCCCCCTCAACGCGAGACCGGTCGGAAACTGGTCTTGATGAACGCAAAATCCAACACGTCCTGCCAGATCGGGAGTAGTCATGCCTAGATCAAATCGTGAATTCGGGATTATCAAGAGCCGCAGGATAACATTTCTTATTCTTGCGGCGGACATTCTCTGGATCGCGCTCGGGTTTTACCTCTCGTACGAATTACGGTACGGATTCAGTGTGAGCAGGGCTACGTTGCGCGACTTCTGGTCCCTGTTTGGAGGAACAGCCATTGCCGGCATCCTGATCTGGAGTTTTTTGGCGCTGGTGATGAAGCTTGACGGGTTCCAGGGCGGATGGACTTTCCGCTCCGTCTTCTCGGACTTGCTGGTCGGGGTGATCGTGCTGCTGGCGGTGCTTCTGGCCGAGGGTTATCTGGCGCGCGTTTACGAGTCCCGGCTGGTGTTCATCTATTTTGGGAGCGTGGCGGTCGCCGGTTTCCTGGCCATCCGCTGCCTGGTGTGGCTGGCGCTTCGTTCCCGGCGCATGCGAGGCTCCCTGCGGCGGGTTGTGATCCTCGGCAGCGGCCGGATTGCCCGGGAACTTTCCACCAAGATCAGCCGGCACCCGGAGATGCGATGGGAGGTTGTCGGCTATATGTGTCCTGACCACGAGAGCGGCGCGGTGCTGGGGCCCCAAAAAGGCTCGCAGCGGGTGAGGACATTGGATGTGGCGGGATTCCTTGCCGCCCGCAAGGTCGATGAAATCATCGTTGCCATATCCAGCCCCACGCGCCAGACGCTTGACCTTGTAGCCCAGTGCCAGCGGCTTGGCATGGGGGTGATGGTGGTGCCCCAGGCGTACGAACTTTACATTTCGCGCCCCACTCTGGCGGAGCTTGATGGCCTGCCGCTGATCGCCATTGACCAGTACGACCTGCCGGCGGGCGGGCAGGCCGTTCGGCGGCTGACCGACCTGGTGCTGGCCCCTCTGATGCTGGCTACCATGCTGCCCCCAATGCTGGTGGCGGCGGGTGCACTGGTTCTGCGCAAAGGCAAGGCGCTGCGCAGGGAACTCCGGTGCGGAGAGAACGGCAGAACGTTCTGGATGTATCGGCTGAATGTCGATCGTAACCAGGGGCCTCTGCGAGCCTATGAAAAGCTGTTTGTGGATCTGGGCCTGACCGAACTGCCCCAATTGTGGAATGTCCTTTGCGGCGACATGGACCTGGTGGGCCCCCGGCCGGAGGCGCCGGAACGCGTTAAGCACTATTCGGACTGGCAGAGGCAGCGTCTGAAGATCAAGCCGGGAATTACGGGCCTGGCGCAGATCCATGGCCTGCGCGACCAGCATTCGGCTGAGCAGAAGACCCATTACGATCTGCAGTACATCCTGCGCTGGTCGCCTTTCCTGGACTTGTCGCTCATGTTGCAGACGGGATGGACGCTGGTGGCAAGATTGTGGAGGAGGAAAGCTACAGGGACAGGGAGGTCGCAGGATGACGCGCGTTTGCCTGCCGAGCCAAAACGGTCCCTTGAGGAGGTTGTCTATGTTGATCACACGTAGCCCTGTCCGCATCAGCTTTGGCGGGGGTGGAACGGACTTGCCGGCGTATTATGAGCAGTTCGGCGGAGCCGTTCTAAGCACCGCCATCAACAAGTATTTCTACACCGTACTCAGGAAAAGGAGTGACGGTAAGGTCCAGGTGATTTCCTCCGACCTGAGAACTCTGGAAACATGGGAAAACATCGCGTCCATGAGTTTTGAACACAGCGAGCTTGAAATTCCCCTCGCAGTGATGAAGGCGGTGGGGCAGAGTGTGGCGGTGGACCTGTTCCTGGCTTCCGAGATTCCTCCGGGCACAGGCCTGGGTTCATCGGCGAGTGTGTGTGTCAATGTCTTGAAGGCCCTGTCGGCCCACCTGAATCTCCCTCTTTCAAAATACGAACTGGCCGAGAAGTCGTTCCACATTGCGCGCAATGTGCTGGGAAACCCGGTGGGAAAGCAGGACGAGTACGCCGCGGCTTTTGGCGGGCTCAACTATATCCGCTTTGAAAGGGACGGGAGCGTCACCGTGGAGCCTTTGCAACTTGATGCCACATTAGTTGGTGAGCTTGAAGAGAACCTGATGCTCTTTTTTACCGGTGCGACTCACCAGTCGCAGACCATTCTTCAGGAGCAGGAAGAGTCGACGCGACAGGACCGCGGTGTGGCGCTTGAGTCTCTGCATGCCATTGCGGCGCTGGCTGACCGCATGAGGAACACACTCAATGACGGCGACCTCCACACCTTCGGCACGCTGCTGGACGTCGGCTGGCAGGCAAAGAAGCGAATTTCCGGAAAAATTTCCAGCAGCCGGATCGATGACTTGTATCGCATTGCCAGGGAGAACGGCGCTGTGGGCGGCAAGATCACCGGCGCCGGAGGCGGCGGCTTCCTGCTGCTCTATTGTGAGCGGCAGGACCAGGAAGCAGTCAGCAACGCGCTGACGGCTGCGGGCGCGCGCGAAATGACCTTCAAGTTTGATACGAAGGGCGCACAGGTGATTGTGAACGATCCCTTCATCGACGGCGACGAAAGCGCTGGGGGAAGCTGGCAGTTCATTCCCTATTCGACGGCAACGCAGATTGCCCACGATTCAAGTTTGTAACCCAGTTCGCGCTGCAGTGAAAACCGTCCGCAGCGGCCTGGTTTGGCACGAATCTCTTCCCGGAGCGTTTCTGCCATGAAAGCCACGGCCGTCGGGGCATTTTTGCGGATTCCCACGCGGAAGTAAATCCAATATCAACGAAAACGAACCATGAAAGCTTTCCTGCTTGCGGCGGGACTTGGCACCCGCCTGCGCCCATTAACGGACTCGATTCCCAAATGCCTTCTGCCCATCCAGGGCGTGCCGTTGATCTCGATCTGGCTGGACCTTTGCCATCGGTATGGTATTGATGAAGTCCTGATCAATACCCACCCGCACGGCGAGCGCGTCCGCGCCTGCGTTGCAGCTCTCAGGAACGGCGTGAGGACGATGGTGGTGGATGAGCCGGTTCTGCTGGGGAGCGCAGGGACCATTCGGAACAACCGCCAATGGGTCGAGGGCGAAAAGTCTTTCTGGGTACTCTACGCCGATGTTCTGACCAACGCCAACCTGGGGCAGATGCTGGAGTTCCATCAGCGGCATCCAGGCGTTGCCACGCTGGGAGGATATGAAGTTCCTGACCCGGGCCGATGCGGCATCATGCAAGTGGGTCCTGACGGGCTGATCGAGCGCTTCGTCGAAAAGCCCAAATCGCCCATCGGCCGGCTGGCGTTTTCAGGCATGATGGTTGCGGATGCCGCCCTGCTTGATGAGATCCCGAATCAGTCGCACTCTGATCTTGGGTTCGACGTACTTCCGCGGCTGGCGGGGAATATGTTCGCCTGGCCAATTTCTGATTACATCCTCGATATCGGGACGCTTGAGAACTACGACTTCGCTCAGAAGTACTGGCCCGGACTGGGGTGAAACTTCCAATTGAGGAATGGTGCATGTTCAAGGGTGCGATTTTTGATATGGACGGCGTGCTGATTGACAGCCATCCCCTCCACAAGAAAGTCTGGGCAAAATTTCTGACTTCGTTGAACAGGCCGCCCACGGAGGAAGATCTCGACTTTGTGCTCGACGGCAGGAAACGAGGGGAAATTCTGCAGCACTTTCTGGGCGATCTGTCTCCCGAACAGCTTTGGGAATACGGCCAGCGGAAGGACGAAATCTATTGGCAGTTCTCGACGGACCTGCGCACGGTTGCGGGCGTAGAGGAATTCCTGGGCGCGCTGGCAGCGGCAGGAATCTCTATGTCTGTGGCCACCAGCGCCAGCTCGGGGCGCGCGCGGGACACGCTGGCCCATCTTGGAATTCTCCAGCACTTTTCCGCCCTCATTACGGGAGACGACGTGAACAAGGGTAAACCCGACCCTGAAATTTTCGTACGCGCAGCCGGCAAGATGAAACTGGCTCCGGGAAACCTTCTGGTGGTGGAGGACGCGGTTTCAGGAGTGAAAGCCGCAAAATCTGCGGGAATGAAATGCCTGGGAATCGCGTCAAACGGCCGGGGCGGACTTCTTAGTAAGGCCGGCGCCGACCGCGTGGTGGCTGACTACCGCGAAATCAGCCTGCGCGACGTGCAGCAGCTTTTCTGAAAAGTCATCCACAACCCCGGGGAGCTTCTTCTTAATCTCCGCCAACCATCTCGTCCCGGGTCCGAACCGGGTCCCCTTTGAATTTCCCTTCCTTTGCTATCCCTCCTGATCATCCCCTTGCCAGGAAATGACACCCTGTAAATCCATGCGCTTTCAACCGCGCCTTTCGGCCCTGCGGCGGCGCGCTCCTGTGAGCTTTCTTCGCCAGCCGGTGGCATAAATCCGCGCCCCCGCAAAATCTGATCAACTTTGCTTTGACATTTCAACTTGCCTGATTGAGCAAGAAGCCTGAAAATAACGGCGCATGAGATCGATCAAGCTCTACTGGAATTTCGGACGCCCTTTCACCTTGATCCCTCCCATGGTGGGGATATTTTCGGGTTCTCTGATTGGTTACGGGGCGACGCACGTCCACCTTGTTCCTCTGGAGGTCCTGCTGGCGGTGCTGGCAGCGGGCGTACTGAACGCAGCCTCGAACGGCATCAACCAGATCTGCGATTTTAAGAACGACAGCATCAACAAGCCGCATCGGCCGCTGCCTTCCGGGCAGATGACGCGCCGCCAGGCGTGGGTGTTTGTAGCGGTCACCTACTTTATTGCGCTGGCCATGGTGGCCGTCATCAACTGGCAGATTTTTGCCATCTACGTTGTGGCGGCGCTGGCGACGCTGGCCTATTCAGTGCCTCCCGTGCGGCTGAAGCGCAGCACGTGGGGATCGAACATCATCATCGCGCTCATCCGTGGCGGCCTGCTGAAGGTGGCCGGGTGGGCGGCGGTGGCCACGGTGCTGCATTCGGTTGAACCGTGGTACATCGGTTCCATTTACGTGGTGTTCCTGCTGGGCGCCACCACCACCAAGGACTTTGCGGATATCGAAGGCGACCGCGCGGCGGGCTGCATCACGCTGCCGGTGCGCTACGGCGCCACGTTCAGTGCGCGGGCCATCAGCCCGTCGTTTATCCTGCCGTGGCTGATGCTGCCACTCGGTTTGTGGCTGCACATCCTGAGTGGGAATCCCATGGCGATTCTGATACTGAGCGTCGTCATGCTGGCGTGGGGATCTTACGTCGTTTACCTGATCAACGACGACCCGAGCCGCCTGGTGACCGAAGGAGAAAACCATCCCGGGTGGCACCACATGTACTGGATGATGATGGTGGGGCACTTGGGACTCGCGGTTGCTTACCTGATCGGTTAAAGTGAAAGTTTCCACCGAGGCTGCACCGGTGGATCGCTCGCAGTCACGGTAACGGACAGACCTATGATTCTTCTGACCGGTTCAAGCGGATATCTCGGATCTCGGATCGCGCATGCGCTTGTTGAACGTGGTGAGGCGTTCCGCGTGCTGGTGCGGAACCCTGCCAAGCTGGGCCTGGTGCCCGCAGAAGCGCGTTGCGAAATTGTGGCCGGCGACCTGCTCGACCGTGAAGCCGTGGCGCAGGCGCTGCGCGGCGTGACGCAGATGATCCATTCGGCGGCGCTGGTGAAAATGTGGGTGCGCGACCCGCGGGACTTCCGCCGAGTGAACGTTGACAGCCTGAAATCGCTGCTGGAAGAGGCTGATCGCGCCGGCGTCGAGCGAGTGATCTACACGTCGTCGTTTCTTGCTGCGGGTCCGTCTTCTGATGTTAACGCGGGCGAAGGATTGCAGAATCGCGGACCCTATTCGAATGAGTACGAGGAAACCAAGGCTCAGGCGCTCGACTGGCTGCGTGCGGATGGCTTTAAGCGGTTCCCGGTAGTGGCGCTGCTGCCGGGAGTGGTTTACGGCCCCGGGCCCCCGACGGAAGGCAATCTGGTGGGCGGGATGATGCAGCAATACCTGAGCGGAAGGTTCCCGGGATTGCTCGGTTCGGGCCGGCAGCGCTGGAGCTTTGCCTACATTGCGGAAGTTGTGCAGGCGCACCTGGCGGCCCTTGAAAAGGGAAGGCCCGGCGAAGAATATTTCCTGGCCGGCGACAATCGCAGCCTGAATGATCTTTTCAGCGTAATCGGGCGGCTCACGGGCGTCACGTTTCCGGTGCGGCACATTTCCTTTACCACCGGCAAAATGTATGGCGCGCTGGAAGTGGCGCGGGCGCGGCTTTTCAATCACCGGCCGAAGCTGACGCCGGGCGTGGTGGAAATCTTCAGGAAGGACTGGGTCTATTCAAGCGACAAGGCCTGCCGCGAGCTTGGCTATCGCGTGGTGCCGCTGAAAGAGGGAATTCAAAAGACGCTGGAGGCCGGGCGTGGGTGACGCGTCTGTTTACAACGGTGTGGGCCGCCGGCCGCTGATCTCCACGCGCAAGGCCGTCCACATTTCGATGCTGTTGTTCGCGTTGCTGCTGCCGTTCCTTACCTGGATTGAAGCGGCGGGAGCGGCGCTGGTGGCGCTGCTTTTCAACCTGCTCATCCTGCCCCGGCTGCAGCTTGATCTCGGCAAGCGCGTTGTCGATGCATCCGGCGAAAGCCGGCCGCTGGCATGGACCGGCATCGTCGCCTACCCTGTTTCAGTGCTGGTGCTGATTCTGCTGTATGGCCGGCGCATGGAAGTGGTGGGGGCTGTTTGGGCCATCATGGCGCTGGGCGACAGCTTTGCCAGCATTGCCGGTGAGACCTTG
>JAJXZM010000199.1 GCA_021780055.1 Acidobacteriota bacterium | reverse complement strand
CCGACCACCGCCATCAGCATGACACTGCTTACGGCGAAAGGGAGACCGCTCTGGAGCAAAACCGAACCAGTCGGCTCGCGTTCTGCGGACACCGTTGTCCAGGACATGCTGAAAGAACTCGCCAAGGCCAAGCCCAAGATCCGCTGACGGCAAATATTGTTTGTTGAATGTTGCCCGCTGGTGAGGTGTTGCCACCGGAGCGATGCCCGTCTGCTTCGATCCCCCGCACTCTACGGCTCAACGATTCCGGTGCGAATGGCGTAGTGTACCAGCTCAGCAAAAGAAGGTAGATTCAATTTATGCATGATGTTGGCCCGATGGGCCTCGACGGTCTTCACGCTGATTTTGAGCGCAGAAGCCACTTCCTTGTTACTCTTCCCTTTGGTGAGCAGGCGCGCGACCTCTCGCTCCCTGGGCGTCAAACGGTCCGGGCCCTCCACTCCGGCGCTGGGATGCAGGAAGCCCTCAACGGCAACCCCGGAAGCGCCAGGCGACAGGTATCGCTTGTGTTCAAGGAGTGCATCGACGGCGGCAACCATGTCGCACATGGCGTCGGACTTCAGAACATAACCGTGCACGCCAGCATCCAGAACTTCGCGCAGCAATTGTTCAGAATCATGCATGGTCAGAATTACGATCTCCGTCCGTGGCAGCGCCTTCAGGATCTGCCGGGCCGCCTCAGCTCCGCTCAACTCGGGCATGCTTTGGTCTAAGATTACTATGTCCGGTTTCAATTGAAGCGTCTTCTCCAGGGCCTCGCGGCCGGACCCTGCCTCTCCGCAGATCTTCCACCCTGACTGTGTTTCCAGAAGCCGGCGCAGCCCGTGACGTACAATCTCATGGTCATCCGCCAGCAGGATCCGGATATTGCTCATCAGGCGACCTCCTTGATTTCAAGCGGAAGGCTTGCCCGAACCAGCGTCCCATGCACGTCCGACTTAATTTCCAGCCGGCCGCCCAGCTCCCGCATGCGCTCCCGGATGCCGGCGATTCCCACTCCGATCTTTTCCCCGCCTTCACTCAGTTTGCCTCCCTCTGAAATTCCATGCCCTTCGTCGGCGATCTCCAGCAAGAGGGCCCCGGATTTCTGTCGCAGGTAGATTCTGGCCCAGGTGCTTCCAGAATGCCGGTGAACGTTCGTCAGGCATTCCTGCACAACACGGAACAGGGCGGTTTCCACCTGCCTCGGCAGACGGGGCAGATCAAGGGGGGCATCCAGATCAACTTTGATTCCGCTTCTTTGAGAAAAACCCTGGACATACCAGCGGAGTGCAGCACACAAACCGTATTCATCCAGAACCGGCGGGTGTAGCAGGTACGAGAAGTTCCGGATCTCGGATAGCGCCCGCTTCACCATATCGATACTCTCTCTGACGACCAACCGGACTTTGGAGTCCAACTCCAGGGAAGACTGATTCATCCAGGAAAGATTCATGGACAGGGCGGAAAGATACTGACCGGTGCTGTCGTGAAGCTCGCGCGCGATTCGGCGTCGCTCGTCATCCTGTGCGTGAAGTAACTGCGAAGATAACCGCCGGAGCACCTCTTCGGCCTTCTTGTGCTCCGTCACATCCCTCAACGTGCCCTCATAGTACAGAACCTTTCCGTCATCGTCGCGGATTGCGTAGGCACTTCCCATTACCCAGATCAACGTCCCGTCTTTGCGCCTCATCTGTGCCTCAAAATCCGAGATAGTTCCCTCCTGCTTGAGCAGAGGGATGAATCCGCTCGGATTCCCGGGTTCAATGTACAATCGTTGCTCCAGGTTGCGGACTTCTTCCATGAATTTCCGCGTTGTGCTGTAGCCCAGGATACGGGCCATGGCTGGATTGGCGGTCAGCATACTGCCGTCTTCCCGCACCTGGAAGATGCCTTCCATGGCATTTTCAAAAATGCTGTGATATTTCCGCTCGGCTTCCTCAAGGCGCTGCTCCGCCTGTTTGCGCTCCGTGATGTCGGCAAAAACGATTGCGAAATGCGAAGGGCGAGGTCGGAAAGCCGTGACATCAAAATACTTCTGGAATGCTTCGGAATAGCCTTCGAAATGGACCGATTCTCCGGTGAGGGCAACCTGTCCGAGCCTCATGATCCAGACGGACTGAATCTGCGGGAAAACGTCGGAGACTCTCTCTTCCGCCACCGATTCTTTTGCACGACCGGTAATGCGTTCAAATGCTGGATTCACATCCACGAAGACCGCATCACACGGCATTCCCTGGGCGGTGCAGATCACTTCAAGAAGCGCACATCCGACATTCATCTCGTTGAACAATTGGCGATAGCGTTCCTCGCTTTCAAGCAGCGCTTCACCAGCCAGCCTGCGTTCTGTGATATCTTCTGAGATTCCGACTATCCGTTCCGTCCGGCCGTTATCGTTTCGAATCGGGAAGGAACGGTCCCGAACCCAATGCACCGACCCGTCCGGCCACACCACCCGAAATTCGATTTCGAACTGCTTCTGCGGAAGTTCACCTCCAAGCGCCGAGCGAACCCTGCCGCGATCTTCAGGATGAATCGCATCCAGCCAACCTCGCCCCTGCTCATAAATTGATTCTGCCGAACACCCCCAAACGCTTTCGTAGCTCGGGCTCACGTAAAGAACCTTGGTCCGGGTGGGATCCACCATCCAGAGGACTTCGCGGATATTCTCCGCCATCTCCCGGAACCTTTCCTCGCTTTGACGCAAGGCCTCTGTTGCCTGCGCCCGCTCGGTCCGGGTTCGCAGGGCCTGGACTCCATACGCAAGATCGCCGGCGAGCTCCATAAGAAGCTTGATTTCTTCGCTATCAAAAGCATCGGGGGCCTCGGCATAGACACGCAAGACGCCGAGGGACTGGCCATTGACAATCAACGGCAGAGCAGCGGTGGAAGCATAGCCATGCCGGGCTGCGTCTTCGCGCCATGGGACAAAATGCTCGTCGCTCATGATGTTTCTGACCACGCAGGGCGTGCTGGTTCGAATTGCCGTACCGGTCGGTCCGCGGCCCAACTCCTCATCAGCCCAGGTAATTTTCACAGATGCCAGATAGCCCTCATCGGCACCGGCAACAGCAACCGGACGAACGGTCTTTCCAGGATCGCTTTCAGCGTAGCCCGCCCACGCCATCCGATAGCCACCCTGGTTCACTAGAATGTCGCAGACCTTGTGCAAGAGTTCCTGCTCAGTTGTCGACCGCACCATTGCCAGGTTGCATTCGCTCAGGGTCCGAAGCGCCCGATTGAATCTTCGAAGGTCCTCCTCCGTCCGTCTGCGTTCGATAGCTGCCGCCAGAATATTTGCCGCGGCTTCAAGAAAATTGACATCGTCCGCAGTGAAAACCTGGAGTCGCGTCGCGTGGGCACCCAGCACACCAAACGGCCGGTCTTTTCCTGAAATGATCACGCTCAGTCCGCTCACGACGGAGTTATTCACCAGCAAAGGAGAGGGAATAAACCGCTCCTCTTCCCTCAGGTTCCGAACGATTACCGGACGCTCGCTCACAAGCGTGTATCCTGCCTGAGAGTCAGGTCCTCCCTCCACAGCCGTCTGACCCACAATACCGTCTTTCCAGCCCACGCCGGCGCGAAGGAGCAGAGACTCACCGTCCGGGAGCAGTTCCTGCACTTTGGCGTACTCAACATTAAGGGTACTGGCCACGAGTTTCACTGCTTCGTCCATGAGCGTCTGGAGTTCGATTCCCCTCAGCGCCCGGTGGCCCAGGCTGGCGATGGCGGCCTGCTGCCTTGCGCGAGTGGAAAGCGCAGAGGAGGTCACCCCCTGTGCCTCATCGGCTTCATCCAGGGATTCCGTCGTCCACATCACCACCAGTACAAAAGCCGTCATGGTCATCACAACAAGCAGGGTGAGGCCCACATATCCGGAAAACAGCCCCATGGTCTGCACCTGGCCAACCAACGCCGCCAACACCAGCGGTATGACAACAGTGGCAGGCAATAGTCGGCGGAACACAGCACCACCGCTGTAGTCACTTTCCAGTAGTTTCCGGAACCGGTGGTCCGGGCTCGCCGTGAGTAGTCCGCCTCCCAGTATGCACTGGACCAGCGAACTCGCCGGCGCAATCCCCGTCAAGGTAAACTCCGGGTGCAAGATGCAATCGAACAGGCCGAACATGCCGTTGAGAATCACGGCAAGAGCAAGAAATTCAGAGGGCTGAAGTCCATACGGCCTCTTCCAACCCAACCAGAGAAGCCCGCACCCCAGAAAGACAAGGCTCAACGCCCCTGTAGGAGTCATCCGTCCCGGCGCTAATCCCACCATTGGCAACTGCAGATCGCGCACGAACAGATGGTCCAGTCCCATGTTGAAACTGAAAAGATACTCGCCGAGTGTTAGCAGCCCGAACGCAATAACCACTACGGCACAAATCTGTCCCACCCGGCGCCACGCTGGCGAGGACAGGGTGCCACGTCCTACCTGGAGAAGAAAAAGCCCAAAGCCCGCAAGGATGAAAGCTACTGCGGAGTTTGGGCGCATAGAAGTCTGCCCGGGGATTAAGCTCGTGAGAAGCTGGAAATCCAGTCCCCATCCGAACAGAACCAACATCCCCAGAGAGATGGCTCCAATACTGGCAAGTGTGGGAACTTTACGGACCCACAAGACCATCCTCGAACATTTCTCTTCGGTCATCACTTCTTCACCGGCCGGGCAGAAGACGGAAGTTGCGGGAGGCAAGTCGCATTCAACAGCGCTGACTGAGCTTCCTATTTCTTCGATACGCGGATCCCACGCGCGATCGCGTATTCCAGAAAAGGGCATCCAGTTGGGGCAGGCAGTATGCCAGAGGGGTCTCCGTATCTTCTTCTTTTACTTATAGCTCTTTTGGTAGAACCGTTCAACTGCTTCGTGTCAGCTTTCCCCGTGCCTCAAACCAGGTCCATAGCCCCCTAGGTAACATCACCTAGGTGCTAATCGTTGGCCCAATAGGGTTTAACCGAATTGTTCGCCCTTTTTGAACAACCCATACTTGAAGCGTACGGAATTGAAGAGGTAAGCAAACCATGGGAACCGTGGCAATTAACCAGGATATTGAACAGGCGGCATTGGGTTGTTGGGAGACACAATCAGGCCCGGTGAATGAACACAGCCGCCCGCTGATGGATGAATTTGAGGACATATATCAAACCTATCGGTCCCGAGTTTGGGCCTTGTGTCTTCGAATGACTGGTAATCCCGACGACGCCGAAGACCTGACACAGGAAACTTTCGTACGAATGTTTCAGAAGCTTGATACGTTCCGCGGGGAGTCAGCATTTTGTACCTGGCTGCGCCGAATCGCCATCAACGTCGTCCTCCTGCGTTTCCAGAAAGCCAGTTGGCGGAGGGAACGATCCATCGAGGAACTCACTGACGTCAATCCTCTGACAGGATGCCCGCACAAAAGAGAGTTTGGCCAGATCGATACAGAGCTGATGGAAACGGTTGACCGGATAGCTCTGCAACGGGCCATCAGCCAGCTCCCCCCGGGCTTCAGGGCGGTCTTTATCCTGCACGACGTTGAGGGCTACGAGCACGTCGAGATATCCAGGTTAATGGGTTGCTCAGTCGGCACATCGAAGTCTCAGCTCCACAAGGCCCGGCTCAAGATGCGTGGACTCCTTGAGCAATCACCGATGGAGGGGCCACCAAGCCACCGGACTGATGCGGTCCAGGTTGCCCATCAATCCGAAGGACAAGGCCCTATGGTTTTACATCTTTCTCATGCATCGCCTCAAGGGTTCTCGTCCTCTGCCTCTGAAGTAGCGTAATTGCACGAGGATTCGCGGAAAGGGCAGAGCTGAGCGACCCTGATATTTTTGTACAGAAGCGCTTGATCCATAGCCCGCAAGCTGGCAAGTTAAGCGCTTCGATGGACACAGGCACGACGCGAAAACGCTATCGACCAGGTGCAACAGAGACTATGCAAAGCTCTTCTGCTCCACCACGGTTGGTTGTCGCCGGGCTTTCCGGCGATTCCGGAAAAACCCTCGTCTCACTTGCCCTGGTTCTTCTTGCTCGCAAATGTGGAATCCCCGTTAAAGCGTTCAAAAAAGGTCCCGATTATATTGACGCCGCGTGGCTTCGATGGGCTTCGGGGTCACCGGCGCGGAATCTCGACACATTCCTGATGGGACCTGAAAAGACATCGCAGCAATTTCTTACCAATTCCCTTGCGGCTGGCCTGAACCTGGTTGAAGGTAATCGCGGTCTGTTTGACGGCGTTGACGCGCATGGAACACACAGCACAGCGGAACTGGCCAAGCTACTGAAGGCGCCCGTCCTGCTGGTGGTCAACGCCAGCAAAGTGACGCACACAGTTGCAGCCCTGGTGATGGGATGCACAGCGCTCGACCCGGACGTCCGGATTGGCGGGGTGATCATCAACCATGTCTCCGGAAGCCGGCACGAATCAATCCTGAGGGATTCGATTGAATCCACGTGCAACATACCGGTACTGGGCGTGCTGCCGAATGAAGATGCCAGCAAGCTGCTGCCTGGCCGTCATCTCGGCCTTGTGACACCCCAGGAATGTTCGAACCTCGATCAGCTTGAAGAAGAGATCCTTGCAATCATCCACGGCCGGATTGATGCGGGCGCGATTCTTGAGCTGGCTGAATCTGCGCCTCCATTGCCTCTCCGGCATGGTGCGCTCGGGGAAAGCACGGATGGGCGTGGCTTGAAGATCGTTTATCTGAACGACTCAGCTTTCACGTTCTATTATCCGGAGAACCTTGAAGCCCTGGAAAACTCAGGCGCGGAACTTTGTCCTGTTTCGAGCCTTACTGCATCGGGACTGCCGGAGGATCTGGACGCTCTCTATATTGGAGGCGGGTTCCCGGAAACCCACGCCACGACGATCTCTCAGAATGTTTCCTTGTTGGCATCTATTCGCGATCATGCCTTAGAAGGGCTTCCCGTCTACGCCGAGTGCGGAGGCCTAATGCTGCTCGCGCAAGCGCTTCATTGGAAGGGGACGAGGTTCCGTATGGCGGGCGTACTTCCATTTGAGGTGGAGGTCTGTGCCAAACCCCAGGGTCACGGCT
>JAJXZM010000305.1:201-7028 GCA_021780055.1 Acidobacteriota bacterium | reverse complement strand
CGACCCAAGAAAGAGCCAGGTGGTTGAACTCAGGTTCTTTGGGGGATTGAGCCTGGAGGAGACCGCCGAAGCGCTCAAAACTTCTCCCAGGACGGTGAAGCGCGATTGGCAATTGGCGCGGGCGTGGCTCTACCGGGAATTGAGCGGAAAGAAACCGGATGAATGATCGGTGACAGCATATTAAACGGACCCGTCGTCAAAGGGTAGCCCAGAATTGCGCGCGGAGCGCACTACTCTGCGGCTCTTCTCCAGCGATTGCCCACGCATTTGCAGCGTATGTTGGAAATATCAAATAAGATATTATTATATTGATGCCCATTTACAGCATAGAAATCCGCACAACTTCAAGGAACGAAACTCTGCGCTAACCGCTCCCACCCGTGAAGCCTGCACTTGTCTCCGTCACGCCATGTTCTGCCGTGCCTGGGCGAATGCGGCGAGGGCGTTGTCCCGGTAGATTTTCTTGAGCAAAGCGTCGGGCAGGTTGAAGCCGTTCAAATACCAGTGGTAGCCAAATTGAAAGTGGTAGAAGTGCTCGTCGGCCGTCTCCAGAATCCGGAAGGTCGTGCGGTACATGTCCTGCTCGTATCCCATGTCCGTTCCATAGAGGATGCGGTCAGGATATTTGCTGAAGAACTGCGCGACAAAGCGAGGGATGCAGCCGGTTTCGGCGTAGCGGGCGCCGATGTCGGCGTAAAGGTTGGGGTTGCGGTCAAACATCTTGCCGAGAGACGAAAGGTCATTGCACTGGTTCGTAAGATGGCAGGCGAAGAATATGGTTTCGCGGTGCTTCTTCACGGCGCGCTCCAGGCTCTCGATCAGCTCCATATGCCCCATGACGCCCGGCTTCACTTCGATACGCCACTTGTAGGCGTTCATCAGCCCGTCGTTTGTCTGGTCCATCGGCTGGTACGCCCACGGAGGGTCGGAGACGTGGATGCTGACCGGCATTCCCAGCTTTCCGCATTTGTCGAACAACGCATCCAGTCTTGGATCGTCGGGATGCGGCCGGGGCCCAGTGGACCGAACCCGCCAACTTGCCGGCTCCGTCCCCATCGGGGCGCCAATGCCTCGCCCTTTATCCACCAGTTCACCCACACCTGTAGCGCCCGAGTCATGGCACCGTTCCAGCGCATCCAGTGACTGCTGCTCGAATCCGGGCGAACCGAACTTTGTGAAATCGAATCCGCACCACATCTCAAAACGGTCCTTGTGCTGAGCAAAACGCTTCTGAATCTCGTTGAACCTCTCGCCGCTTGCCATGGTCTGGACAACGCCCTTTTCCAGGCCGACGGCGTCCATGTTCCTGACCCACTGATCCACGTCAGCCGCTGTGCGGGCGTAGGGATGCGTGTGGCAGTCGATGACCGGATATTTCGCCTTGGCTATCGTTGTCTCCGGAATCTTGTAAATCGACCTGGGACGGTAGTCCTTCAGCAGCAGGTTGTCCGGCGTGATCTGGCCCGCGCGACTGGCAGCCTCCTGCGCGGCCGCTCGCCCTGGGCCGCCTGCACGGGGTATCCCGATTGCTGCACTGGATAGCACTGCGAGTGATTGTCTGCGATTCATGGTGTTTGCAAGTGGCGCCTGCAGTGGATCAATCCGCGCCAGCCTTCCTCCTCATAATTTTGCGGCAGCCTACAGCGAGCTCAATGCACCGGAATTCCAGTATGAAAATGGAAAAGCCGTGACCCTCCCCCTGCCGCATTCAGGTGCGATGGTACACCCCCGATTCATGCTGTCAAGCGCTTTCTGGGTCGGCGTCGATTGGAGGTGAATCGGTGAAAACGCTGGCGCATCCATCGCGGTTCTTGCGATGTGTGCGGGTCCGAAGTGCCCGAAGCACAGGGACCTTGGGAAGGAGACCAGCGGCATTCAGACACCCTCGTTGACGCCCGAATCACGGGCCACTCGGAAAGCATCCACTCTGCCGATAATAGACCTGACCTCGGAACTATTCGTCACCACAGGAATCGAGGTCACAAGGACGGCATGCCGACTAACCGTCAACTGAACTAATGGGACGTAAATCCTTTGCCGTTACAATGGCCCTAATTGCGCCGGCGGCTAATCTCCGTGATAGCGACTCTTCGGGCCCGATAAACCTGGCCGCTCCCGATCAGAGCTAGCACCCGAGATTTGAGAAAGCTTTCCGTCTGATCGGGAAAGTCCGCAAGAGCAGGAACGAAATTTCGCAGGACTTAAGTCGCATGTAAAGCAGAAGACCGCATTGGAAAGATTGAAGAGGGCAACTCGGCCCTTGTAGTGAAAGTTCAAGTTCAGACGGAGAGGCTGGACGCCCGGGTCAACCCTCCTGCGCAATCTTTCTTCAGTCCCACTTTCTTTCAAGTTCAGGTCTTAAAGCCAGCTCATCGGAGATGTTTCATCCACCAGTTGAAATATTCGGCCGGACAGCGCGACAATATGATTGGTTTGGCCGGATACAAGCCTGCTCCAAATCAATTCATGGCATCAAGTTATCTGAGTAAGCGTTGGGAGGCAAGCTGATCAGGAAAAACTTTATGGCGCGTAAACCCATTGCATCCAACCTCCCGGACACTTTTCTTGGAACGCTCCAGAAGGGAAAGTCCGTCCACGAATTCCGCAACAAGCAACGCATTTTTTCACAAGGGGATGCGGCTGACTCGGTTTTTTACTTGCAGAAGGGCAAAGTCAAAATGGCGGTCGTATCCAGGCGCGGCAAAGAAGCCGTGATTGGCATGGTTGAGCCTGGCCAGTTTTTCGGTGAAAGCAGCCTCGTGGCAGGGCACCCTCTGCGTATGGCGAGCGCCACCTCCATAGGACACTCGAACATACTTCGCTTTGAGAAAGCAGCCGTCGTGCGCCTACTCCACGAGGACGCTGAATTCGCGGATTGCTTCGTGTCGTACACGCTGGCTCGGACCGTACGAGTGGAAGAGGATCTGGTAGATCAGCTTTTCAATTCCACTGAGAAGAGGCTCGCCCGGGTTCTCCTGCTTCTGGCCAACTTTGGTCAAGATGGCAAACCCCAGACTGTAATTCCCAGGATCAGTCAAGAGACTCTGGCGCAGATGGTTGGCGCCAGCCGCCCCCGGGTGAGTTCCTTTCTGAACAAGTTCAGGGCGTTGGGCTTCATTGAATACAACGGCGGCTTAAAGGTTAATAGTTCTCTCCTCCGAATGGCCCTTCGCGACTAATTTGAAGCACTTCAGTGTGCGCCATCTCCATCACTGCATTTCCCCCAACTGTTCCAAATAGAACAGCTTCTTATCGCTGATGTGCTAGGATATGTGGGGGCATTTCTCCAAGACGGATCTCGCCAACAGTATACGGACTCGGGAATTAGGACTCAGTTTCGTCGACGAGTTGGCGTTCCTATGGCACTTCGGACAATACAACTTCCGGCGCGCCCTTGGATTTATCCCGGGGGCAAAATTCAATGAAGATTCTGCTTTACAATCCCGACAATGAAGTTACGAACAATTTCATGCCGCATCTCTGGATGTTTCTGCTGAAGTCACTTACGCCTCCGCCTCATGAAGTTGTTTTGCTAGATGGTAATGCGCGACGCATGAGCGAGCAGGAGGTCGTTCAGTACGTTCGAGACCATCACATCGGTCTGGTGGGCATTGGGGCCATGACGCGCATGGCCGCCAAAGCCTATCGAGTGGCAGACGCGGTACGCGCCGTTGGCGTGCCGGTGGTGATGGGCGGACCCCATGTCACCGAAGTTCCGGATGAACCTTTGGGACGGGATGGCGGTCCACGTCACGCCGACTCGGTAGCCCTCGGTGAAGCTGACGTCACTTGGCCCAGGATTGTGGCTGATGCGGAGCGTGGTGAGCTACAGGAAGTTTACGAGCCCCTGGACGCGGAGGGTAAAGAAGTAAAGCCCTCTCTGCGGGATTACCCCCAGATTCCCTGGGCCCGCATGGATCTCGGACAGTTCAACCTGATCAAGAATCTGCCCGGATTGGCGCGGCGGATCCTTCGTCGCCTGGGGATGAGATGGCAGACCTTCCATTTGATTCCCATCGAATCCGGGCGAGGCTGCCCTTATGGATGTGAGTTCTGTACGGTAACGGGGTTCTTTGGAGACTCGATTCGCTTCCGTTCCAATGAGAGCGTAGTGAACGAACTGCTTGCGCTGAAAGCACTCGCCAAGCGGCAAAAAGGCGAAATTGCGGTCTTCTTCGTTGACGATAATTTCGCCATCAATCCCCGCCGCACAAAGGCGCTCTTGTGCGAGATTATCGCCCATAACGCGCAGATCCCCTGGGTGGCTCAGATCAGCATGAATCTGCTGCGAGATGAAGAACTGGTTTCCCTGATCGCCCAGAGCGGCGGCAAATGGATCTTCATGGGACTCGAATCGATTGATCCCGAGAATCTGAAGAGTGTTTCCAAGGGCTTTAACAAGCCTGCCGAATACAAGGCCGTTCTGGAACGCCTCAGCCGGCACAATCTTTACGCTATAACTTCATTCATCTTTGGCATGGATGGTGATCGCCCCGGTGCCGCCGATCGCACTCTGGAGCAGATTCGCACCTGGCCCCCCGTGCTTCCCGTCTTTGGCCTCCTGACTCCTTATCCAGCCACACCACTTTACAACAAGCTTGCCGCCACAGGCCGTCTGACCCGTCCCAGGCACTGGCTGGACTTTAAACCCTTCGTGATGGCCCACTCCCCACTGGGGCTTTCCGCTGAACAGTCTGAAGCCGAGGTACGGCAAGCTTGGGAAGCCTCATACTCACCACAGGCCATGGCATCAGCCTTGGAGCGCCTCAAGGATAAGCCGATCGCAGACCGGATCATTCACCTGTGTTCGCGCCTGGCGTTTCGAGGCATTTACTTCCCCCAATTGAGACGCAGAGACCTGGCGCGACTGGTATACGAAAACCGGGGACCAATCTTTGCGACCATTGCATCGGCCCTGGTGGCGAAATTTAAACCGCACGCGGCAGCAGATTTGAGCCATGCGGACCCAGATGAAATGCTGCTTGCTTCCGATGGATCTCGCCGGGAGACGCTCTTTCCGGAAGCATGACCCCGGGCATTCCCGTGGCACAGCTTGACCGGGAGATGCGATTCTGGTGGTGGCCCGCTTATATCCACTGGAGTAGATTATGATGCTGAAGTCGACTGAGCTTCACAGGTCTCCCGGGTCTGAAACTGCGGATGATAAAGGCGGAGCGTCGGGCTTTCGTCCGCTCGGCTCGGCTCTTAAGGTTCTTCTGGTTTGGCCGCGGTTTCCGTCCTCGTTCTGGAGCTTCGACGGAATCCGGGAACTTGTCCCCATGAGGACCGAGCAGCCGCCGCTCGGCCTGCTGACTGTGGCCGCACTCTGCCCGAAGAGTTGGAGGCTGAAGCTGATCGACCTTAGCTTCGAGGAGTTACTCGACGCGGACATCCTTTGGGCCGATCTCGTGATGGTCAGCGGAATGCGTGTCCAGAAGGATGACATTCGCGAGGTCCTCCTCAGGGCCCGGGCCCTGGGGAGGCGAACGATGATCGGCGGCCCCTTTGCCAGCAGCGAACCGGAATTGTTGCTCCGACTGGCGGACCATGTGGTGGTGGGTGAGCCCGACGAGGTTTTCCCGGAGATCGCTTCGGACCTTGAGCGCGGCGCCTCCTGGCGCCTGTACGAGGTCAAGGAAAAGCCGGACGTCAGCAAGACACCCCTCCCCCGGTTTGATCTGCTCAAAATCGACAAGTACGGTTCGATGGCCGTTCAGTTCTCACGCGGCTGCCCGTTCCAGTGCGAATTCTGCGACATCATCACTATTTACGGAAGGAAGCCCCGAACCAAGCGCCCCGCCCAGTTGATGGCCGAACTGGACGCCTTGTATGAGCTTGGCTGGCGCGACCAGGTCTTTATCGTTGACGACAACTTTATCGGGAACCACAAACTGGCTCTGGAACTTTCCCTTGAACTTCAGGAATGGCAGAAACGCCGCTGCTATCCGATGTTTTTTTACACCGAGGCTTCAATCGATCTTGCCCAGAAGCCGCAACTGATTGAGGCCATGGTGAAGGCGAACTTCTTTTTCGTTTTTATCGGCATCGAAAGCCCTTCACCCAAATCCCTCGCGGAAGCCAAGAAATTCCAAAACCTGCGGCGCGATCCCTTGGAGTGCGTTCATTTCATCCAGAGCCAGGGGCTCTGGGTGACAGCAGGCTTCATCATCGGGTTCGATTCCGACACCGAAGAAATCTTTGAACAGCAGAGAGACTTTATTGAACGGGCTGCCATCCCCTGGGCCATGGCCGGATTTCTGATCGCGCCTCCCACGACTCCGCTTTACGACCGGATGCTGAAAGAAGGCCGGTTGCTGATGGATACCACAGCCACCAGCAACTTCGATCCGCCCAACTTCAAAACTCTTCTGCCGCTGCCTGTTCTGCTGAAGGGATTCCAAGAGATTCTGTCCTCCTTGTATTCGCCCTCGGCATTTTACGATCGGTGCTATCGGTCGCTTCTGCAGTGGAAGGCCCGAGAGCCGCAGAGGGCACCCGCAATTCCACTCTTGCCGACGCTTGGAATCCTCCTTCGGTCCATTGTTCACCAGGGTTTCCTCTCCAACTACCGGGGAGCGTACTGGAGATTTGTGCTTCGGCTTCTCGGGCGTTGGCTCCTCAATCCACGCAAGCTCAGCTTCGGGTTCGCGTTGCTGCTGTCAGGGCATCATTTCATACCCTACGCAAGACGCGTCGAGAGTCAATTGGAGATCGAACTCGATAGATGCACGATTGAGCAGGAAACCGCTGAATTACAAGAAGAGACGCCTGCCTGCTAGGGATCATTTTGCTCCTCATGCGAACGGGGATGGTATCCGGCACGGGGG
>JAJXZM010000305.1:0-191 GCA_021780055.1 Acidobacteriota bacterium | reverse complement strand
AGTGAACTCCCCTTACGCACCCGCGCGCTAGTACTTAGTGACGCAAATCACCGTAATATTTCTTGAGACCGACACGATGCACAACTCGTTTTCGCCATTCGAACGGTGCCGCCTGAGTGTTGTAGACGGCCAGGAAGCGATCGATGGCTTCCCGTACTTGTCGAGGCGAGGTAAAGCTGGCCCCGCGCAGA
>JAJXZM010000405.1 GCA_021780055.1 Acidobacteriota bacterium | reverse complement strand
AGCTGGCGAAATCGCGCACCGCCGCGAAGCCGAGCCCGGCCACCACAGGGTCCTTCACCACATAAACGTATTCGTAAAGCTTGCCGGGCTGGAATCCACCGTCGAGATGGATGAAGCGGTTGCTCGCCACGAGCTTGCCGTTCACCGTGTGCGCAAACTGCCACTTTGAGCGCGGGATCAGCGTGCGCGGGCCTTCGCGCGAGTCGCGCACCGTGAGCGTGTTGCGCGGGTCATCGGGCGCAGCCACGGGATACTCCGTGCCGCCCATGCGGCCGGTGATCAGGTGGCCCAGCGGGATTTCTGCCATCACGTGCGCGGGCGTCAGGTCGCCGCGCAGCAGGCCGGTGATGGTCTTGCCATGGTCTTTTGCAATCGGCGCGTAGAGACGCAGGCCGCTGGGCGCGTCCCACTGCCAGCCGAGCGAAACGATGGTGAAGCCGCGGCGCATCAGCCACCCGTCTCCCGGGTCGCTGACGACGTCCGGCGAGCCGCCGTCCACCAGCCCGACGATGAAGGCAGAACCGCGGTTCGGCACCTCCAACAACATCGAGCCGTTGCCTTTGCCCAAATCCTTCGGCCGGATGGCAACGAAATCGGAGGAGAACGCGACCTGGCCGTTCTTCAGATTCACCGCGTTGGCGAGGTCCACGATGCGGCTGTTGTGAGGGTTGGCCACGGCAACGGAATAGTAGACTTTTCCCGTGATGAGTTCGTAGGGGCCAGAAGTGCCGAAGGACTTGCCGCCGGCGATGTCCGTGCGCGAGGTGACTTCAATGCGCACCACACGAGCCGCGAGCGGCCAAGCAAACCAACTCAAAAGAAGGATAAGTGAAACTGCAATTTTGCGCGGATTCATGCGCTGCAATATAGCACGTTTGCGCCGGCGGTTGCAGAGTAAACTCGCCCCGCTCACATCGTAAACTCTGCTTCGCGCGCATTTGCGCCGCCCGCAGTTTCTGCCGAAGCCGCCCGGTCTGACATTGCTTATAATGGTTGCGGAAGCCCCTGCCAACCGATTGGTTCGGAGTTTGGATTTGGGCGCAGAGACCGAAAACCCGCCAGTTCCCTCCTCGCTTCTTGCGCGGGCAAAGGGCGTTTTCGCCTCGCCCGTGCTGACGTTTGAAGATGTCAGGCGCCATCCCCGATTCTTTTCGCCCTTCCTCGCCACGTTGACTTTATTTGCCGGATTCTGGGGCGTGGTCTATCTGAGAGTAGGATTGTCGGGAATGGCTATTGCCGTGATGCAGTACTTTCGGCGCGGAACGCTGGTGACGCAGCGCGAAATCGACTTTGCGCTTCAGTTTTCAGGCGCTCTGCCTCGAATGGTGCTGATCGGAGGCGCGATCTCGATTTTGGTCCATCTACTCATCGTCGCCTGGATCGGAATGCGTCTGGTTGATATGCTTCTCGCCACCAGGGTGAGGCTGCGCACGGCCCTGAGCTTGGCCTGCTACGCCGATTTGGCAAGGACCATCGCGCAGATTGTTCTCGCCATCCCGCTTGTGCTCTTCGGCGACATCCACGGGCTGAACTTTGGAAACCTCATTCCCACAAACATCGCCTTCTTTCTCGACCCCGGAAACGTGTCTCGCACTCTTTACGCGCTTCTGCAGTTGCTTGACCCGGTCCAGTTATGGTATTTCATGCTGGTGGGCATCGGCCTCTCGGCGGATTCCGATGACCTGGCGTCGCCGGTCCTGATCGCCGGCGGCTTCGCAACACTGTGGATGCTCTGGAACGTGCTCTTTGCCGCCTTGGCGGACTTCCTGTTGAGGGCTTGAAGAATTGCTGGTAACCTCCGCACCATTTGCGCGCCGACTTTCCACTGCAGCTTTCCGGTTTCTTCCGACTGCCTTTTGCCTTCCGCATTCTGTTCTTTCCCAGGCCCCGAAGGCCGAAAGAATTTAGCCGACGGCGTGAGCGCTGGGATTCCAGCCAGCAAACAATGAACTCAAGCCCTCGCCCGTGGGGAGAGGGTGGCCGCGTTAGCGGCCGGGTGAGGGGTGTTTTGGGAAATTGAACGATTGAGCGAATCGCGATTGGGCGATTGAACGAGCGGAGGGTTGCTGCGGCGGCAGCAGGATAGCGCACACCGCGTGGGTTGCGGTCTGCGGCTCTTGTCTCGGTCCGCAGGGAAAACCGCGGACCGCCAGGGTTGAAGTCCGCCCTACCTCGCTCTCTGTGAAAGGATTCTAGACACAGAGGAAACAGCGCGGCACTGCAACCAAACAGCCCACGGCCGTCCCGTTTCGAGCCAAGGGGATCATGGGCAAGGCGCCCATGCCACGATCTCGTAAACCTGAATCAAAGTGATCGCGCACACTACAAGGCGGGCATCTGCCCCAGCCGACAGTGGGCTCGCAACGCAGTTTTAAGCTTTGATTCGGGGATCACCGCAGAGTCTTGGTGAGTTGCAAGTATTTCCGCGCGGCCTTCTTGAAGTCCTCATGGAGCCGTTGATGCTCGGCCGACGCCGCGTACCCCTTGACCTTTTCGTGGTCGTCAAGCTCTTTTCGTGACTCCATCATTCTAAGCCTCGCGGATTCGATATCGCGGAGTAACGGGGTGGGTTCCATTAAATCCTTTCACAAACGCCTAATTGATGGTAGCACACAATGCCGACAGGCCCGGACATATTCAGAAGCGCATGAATAAGCAGCCTCGCGCAGCCTGCTGCGGTCTGCGGCTCTTGTCTCGGTCCGCAGGAAAAACCGCGGGCCTCGAAGGCAGAGGTTCGTCCTACCTCGCTCCGGCTTGTGCCTTCTGCCATTTGTGTTCTGCTTTCTGTTCTCGTACAGGCCCGGAGGGCCGAAAGATTTTAGCCCACGGCGTGAGCCGGGGATTCGATTCGCGTTAAAATCCCCCAAAGCCCCGAAGGGGCGAAAGACATGGCCCATACCTTTGCGAATCTTTTAACCCACGCCATCTTCAGCACCAAGGACCGCAAGCCTCTCATCGTCTCCGACCTCAAGCCCGACCTGCTCGCTTACATGGGCGGAATCGTCCGTGAGATTGGAGGCAAAGTCATAGCCACAAACTCCATGCCGGACCACGTTCACATGCTGCTGTGGTTGCCGCCCAGCGTGGCCGTCGCCGAGGCTCTGCGGATTGTGAAAACCAACTCCTCACGCTGGGTGCATCAGAACTGGAGCCGCCATCGCGGCTTCGGCTGGCAAACGGGCTACGGCGCCTTCAACGTCAGCCAATCAAACGCCGCCTCGGTGGTCGAATACATTCGCAATCAGGAGAAACACCACCGTCGCGTTTCATTTCAGGAGGAATTCATCAGCTTTCTTTCGAAAAATGACGTCCGGTACGACGAGTGCTATATCTGGGAATGATCTCTTTCGCCCCTCCGGGGCTGTCTGGCATTTTTGTGAGCACGTTTTCCCATGGCTTGCGCCATGGGCTAAAGTCTTTCACCCCCTTCGGGGGCTTAAGAGCCGGATCGCAGACACGCTAAGGCGAGCATCTGCGCAACCTCAATCGATGCCAAACACCTGCCGAAAGCGATCCAATGCATTCTGTCAAATTACCGGGGCGCTCGCGTCCGTGGGATTCCGGAACAAGCGATACCCGCAGTGCTTGCCCGCCTGGCAGGCGCCGCCGCGCGCGCCGGGCATCTCTCGCCCGTCGCCTCCAACCCCGCCCCTGTCTATCGCCAGCTAGCCGACGCACTCAAACAACTGGACATCACACCCGAAAGCGAGTAGCGCGGGAGGGCGGCATTTCTTTTGAACCGGCTTGTTTTCCGTGCGAAAATCCTTCCAGGTCGTAACGCCACTATGGGGGGGTAAGTCCATTCAATGCCCGCTTATAAAATCGAAAAGCATACCAAAGAAACTCTTGTAACAAAATTAGGGGAGGTCTTGGAGTCCTGGCCATTATATCGGGCCTTCAACTATGAAGGCGATTCACTTCACCCTGACGTTTCACAATCACGCGAACCCTACCATTTTGGAACGTTACCTACGAAGATACGCCTATTCTGTGAGGGAAAGGACTGCCAGAACGTTCAGCTTTGGGGATTGGACGGCAGTGCTGAAATGCGGGTGCCAGCGCAATTCGGGCGGCGAACTTATACCTGTCAAAATTGCGGAGGCTATAGTGTAACCTACGCATTCGATTGGGCTATCACACGGGACAGCGGGTTCTTTCAGAAAGTGGGGCAAGCGCCGCCGCTGGCCCACATCCCACCCAAAGAACTGCGGCGACGATTGGACGATGAAGATTATGGCCTTTACGTGAAGGCCCTAGACTGTCGCAACTTCAACTACGGACTCGGGGCCGTCGCGTATATGCGCAGGGTCGTTGAAAACAAGACAAACGATTTGCTGGACCTCATCTTGGACACACTGAGGGCGGAGGGAACTTCGACGGCAGAGCACGTAGGGGAAATAGAGGAAATTAAGAAAGGCATCGTATACGAAAAAAAGTTAGACATCGCTCAGAAATTGCTGCCAACGCGGCTGGTCAGGGAAGGCTCCAATCCTATTCAAAATCTTCACACCCTCACCAGCATGGGGCTTCACGAGAGGTCCGAAGACGAGTGCATTAACATTTTTGATCAAGCCCGCGTCGCCTTCGAGTATATATTCAGCCAACTTGAAGTGGAGCGCGCTAGCGCGGAAGAGTACGTCAAGACGATCCGGGAACTGAATCAAAAAGTAAAGTAGCGCAGGCCGCCGCAGTTACGGTACGTGGCTCTTGCCTCGTTCCGCAGGGAAAACCTCGGACCCCCAAGACGGAGATTCGCGCTACCTCGCTGCGCCATGTATGTGCCACCCGCGAATTCTTTGTGTTTCGCCCAAGGAGATATGGGTTATTCTTGGCCTTCTCCTTTGCCAATCCCCAAACCTGCCGCACTGCAAGAAGGAGAAAAGAGAGGTGAGGAGTGACAATAGCTGCCGGATTTCGCTGCAATGAAGGAGTGGTCCTTTGCGCGGACACCGAGATAACGCTTGGAGATATCAGACAGCATGAAGGGAAAATTACCACAAGCCTCTATGCTGGGTTATCGCATGTAGTCTCTTTTGCGGGCGCCGGGTGGACGGACTACATCCACGCAGCGATCGAGAATGCCCAGGAAGGATTATCTGAATGCGGCGGGATAGAGGAAATTAGGATGCATCTAAAAGAGAGGTTGATTCAGTTTTTTGACGGGCATTTAGCGAGCTGGGCAGGTTTCCCAGCGGCAGAAAGGCCATTCGTTGAACTGCTTATCGGGGTCACAACAAAAGCCGGGGCCTGCGATCTTTTCTATAACAGCGGGACCTCCTTCTACAGCACAAGGGATAAGGCCATCGGGAGCGGAATAATATTGGCTAATAACCTAATTTCTGAATACCGCTATGGGAACGAATCCTTGGATGAACTTTGCCGCTTAGCGACTTTCATTCTTGCGGAAGTAAAAGACCGAGTCACAGGATGTGGGGGACAAACGCATCTTGTAGCGCTACAAGGGGGTGCGGATTTTGCGTTTGTGGAGGATAACGATATTGACAGACTGGAGGGTCAAATTAGGAAGAAATCGAAAGAGGCCCACTTAAGATTCCTTAAAACAATAAATCGATGCCCACCACTTCACCTGCGATGGATAAAGTCGGACTTGGTTAACGGCTCTAAGCGTAACCCTTCCAGCGAGCGCTAAGCACCTTTGTCGCAACATCCCTCCGACTTTTGGGAGACGGAGGGTAACCGCAGCGGGTGCTTTCATGACGGTGGACCTTTATCGTGGACGAACCAACGGTCAACGTCAAACATGGTTGACCGTGGCCACCAATCCTGCCCCATCGCGGGTATTCCGCCGCGTGTGCTAAAATAGCCCTTTTCCTCAACAAAGAAAGGGGCTGAGTGTATGGCTGAGATTTATCCTTTTCGGGCGCTACACTACAATTCCGCGGCGGTGGACCTGCAAAAAGTTGTGACGCAACCTTATGACAAGATCTCGCCCGAAATGCGCGCCCGTTATTACGCGTCAAGCCGCAACAACTTTGTGCGGCTGATTCTGAGGCAGCCCACTCCGGGGAGCAATCAAACGGTATACAGCGAGGCTGCGGCGGAGCTTCAGAACTGGATCGAGGAGCGCACGCTGGTTTCAGAAGGGGCGCCGGCCATCTATCCCTACGTGCAGGAATTCGCCGTACCCGGCGAACCCAGCGAGACCTCCCGGCGCAAAGAGCGGCGGGGGTTTGTGGCGCTGCTGCGCCTGGAAGAATATTCGGCCGGCGTTGTCCACCGGCACGAAGAAACGTTGTCCGGACCCAAGGCGGACCGCATGGAGCTGCTGAAGGCAACGCGATGCAACTTCGGGCAGATCTTCATGCTCTACAGCGACCCCAAGGGCGAAATCGAAAACATCCTGCGCAAGGAAACCACGGCCAGACCGTGGCAGCAGGTCACGGACGAATACCAGAGCACCCATTCCATGTGGCGCGTTACTGACCCGCTGGTTCTGGAAGAAGTGATTGACGCTATGAAGTCGCGCAAGCTGGTGATCGCCGACGGCCACCACCGCTACGAAACATCGCTGGCCTACGCGCGCGCCCGCCGCGAGGAAGCTCCGGAAGACGACCGCGCCAATTACATTATGGCCACGTTTGTTCCGCTTGAAAGCGACGGGCTGCTGATCCTGCCCACGCATCGCGTGGTCCACAGCCTGCCGGACTTCAACTGGGAAAAGCTTTGCTCCGAGGCTGCACCGTTCTTTGAAGTCCGCCCGCTTGCCTGCACCGGACAGGCGGCCGAGGACGCGAAAACCATTCGCCGGGCGCTCGAACAGGCCGGGCGCGAACGTCCGACGATTGCGGCCTATGCGGGGCCGCAACGCGCGGCGCTGCTGAGCCTGCGCAAAGACGCCGACCTTGCCGGCGCGCTGGGCGAATTTCCTGAAACCCTGCGCCAACTGGACGTGGTGCTGCCGCACGGGCTGGTGCTGGAAAAGGTGATGCGGATTGACCGCCAGGCAGTGCGCGAGCAGAAACACCTGCGCTACGTGCGGGAATTTGATCAGGCTATCGAAGAAATCAATCAGGGCCAGGGCCAGGG
>JAJXZM010000044.1 GCA_021780055.1 Acidobacteriota bacterium | reverse complement strand
TATCACGATTCTGTGATAGCCGTCACCGGCCAGTGACCGGGCCGGGAAAGTCTGCATATACGGGCGCTTGCTGGTTTTCGGTGATCGTCGGACTGCATGAGCGCGCGACGGAAGGTGTATTCAATCTGCTTTTCGAGCCAAAGCTGCGCCATTTGCCCGGCATGCTCGCCGACAACAGCTTCGAGGTGGGTCCTCATCGCCAGAGGATCAACAAGCGTGCCGTAGACATCAAATCCAATCGCATGGGGCATGGAATCTCCCCACGCTGCCTGGGGCAGCCACTTGCATTTTACCGTCCGCGATCTCGCAAGGCGAGAGGTCATTGCCAGCTCTTTTTCCAACTAACTGGTGTAGAATTCCTGCATGAAAATCGGACTTGGACTTTACCGGCATATGCTGACGCCGGAGAATTTCCGGTTTGCGCGGCAGGCGGGGGCCACGCACATCGTTGCCCACTGGGTGGACTACTGGGGGACGGAAAAGATTCCCGCGACTGATGGCCAGCGAAACTGGGGCGTGACGCGCCAGCAGGGCCATCTGTGGACGTACGAAGAGCTGCGCGGCCTGAAGAAGGCGGTGAACGCCGAGGGGCTGGAGCTTGAAGCCATCGAAAACCTCGATCCCGCGCACTGGCACGACGTGCTGCTGGATGGCCCGAAGAAGCACCAGCAGCTTGAAGACGTCAAAACCATCATTCGAACCATGGGGAAAGTCGGCATTCCCATCCTGGGATACAACTTCAGCATTGCGGGCGTGTGGGGACACGTGCAGGGGCCGTACGCGCGCGGCGGAGCGGAGTCGGTGGGGTTTCTGGGAAAGGATGGCCCGGAAGAAACTCCCATCCCAAAAGGGCAGGTCTGGAATATGACCTATGATCCCGACGCGCTGCCAGGCAGCATTGGCAAGGTGACGTCCGAACAGCTCTGGCGGCGGCTCACGGACTTTTTGCGCGAGGTGGTGCCCGTGGCGGAGCAAGCGGGCGTGCGCCTCGCGGCGCATCCGGACGACCCGCCGATGCCGGAGCTTCGCGGCACGGCGCGGCTGGTTTACCGCCCGGCGCTGTACCAGCGGCTGCTCGACATCTATCCCAGCCGCTCGAACGCCATCGAGTTCTGCCAGGGGACCACGGCCGAGATGGCCGACGGCGACGTTTATGAAACCATCGACAAGCTGACCCGGCAGAGGAGCATTGCCTACGTTCACTTCCGCAATGTGCGCGGAAAAGTGCCGAAATACCACGAGGTTTTTCTTGACGAAGGCGACGTGGACTTCGTGCGCGCCATGCGGATTTATCTGAAGAACGGCTATGACGGCGTCATGATTCCCGACCACACGCCGCAGATGACCTGCGCCGCTCCCTGGCACGCCGGCATGGCCTACGCACTCGGATATATGCGCGCGCTGATCCAGGCTCTGGAAGCCGAGCAGCGGGTATAGGTTGTTCTCAAGGTCCTTGCCATGATTACCCACGATCAAGAGGAAAGGGACATGCTCTGCGATGCGGATTATGGCATCCGCACAGAATTTTCGTCGTGGACCGCCTGTTTGTATGCAGGGAGGTCACCGTTAGCATAAAAGGTTCGTCTTCTGCCGGATACTGTCTTCGAAGAACCACTCGACGCACTGTACTATGTCTGATAGGAAATTCTGCATGAAGGCACATCCGACTTCCGGGTTCAGAAAAGGACTTCACACACCCCTTTCAGTGGCCGCCCGGGTTTTGCTCGCGGTGGTGTCCACGTGCGCCGCTCGCGCGATCGCTGCCCCGAAACCACCGCCCTGCCCGCCCCGAATCTGTGGCAATTCAAGAGAGCCCGTCAGGTTGCCCTTACTGTTTTCCTCCCGGGCGATTGATCCTGGGACGTCTGGACACCCCGGCGAGGGGCAATCAGCTACCCGCACCTTTTCTTCCAGCACCTACGGTGTCTCCTTCCAATATCCTACAAATGCAAGTCTGAAGGCTGGGAAGGAAGCAAAGATGAGTTGGGGCTGGCTCGGCCCGGTCGAAATGGATTACGTCCAACCCGGAGGCCTATGGGTGGCGTCGGTGGAACTACCAGCAGACTCCTATCCGAAGACGGATTTCGGTCTCGCGTTCTTCAGTGTCACTGTGAACAACACGATTTCGGCTTCTGAGTGCGGTCAATTTGCCTACCCTGCCCCGATCGCGCCCGGGATCCCGCAAGGGCCGCCTGAGACAGTGAAGCTGGGCGAGAACGAGTTCCTGGAGGAACAAACCTTCGAAGGCATGATGATGAGACAGGCTTCCGCCCGCCACTATCACGTCTACGCGAACGGCGCTTGCTATGAATTCATCCTCGGCCTGGGAACCGGGGGTTACGGAGCCGTGGATGGAATCACGCAAGTTGATGCCGGCGCGGTGTTCGAAAGGCTGGAAGAGATTCTCTCAACCGTCGAGATTCATGAGGCAGACATCCCGGCCGTGGAAACGCCGATTCGTGAATTTCGGGCGCTGCCGATGGGCGCTTCGGAACCGCATTCGTTCCGTGTTTCGTGGGACGTCGCCCAGAGCGAAGCCGGACCATTGTCACTTCAGGTGGAGTGCGGGCTGGGCCTGAAACTCCAAATCGCGCAAACCAGCGGCGGAACCGAACGGCCGGCGGACTGCCAGAAACCCATTCCCCTATCCTCAAACAGGGGTTCACTGGTTCTGAGGTTTTCAGGCCGCCTCCTTGGGGAACGCCAGGATGTTCACGAGAAATTGACGCTTTTGGTGGAAGGGGCGCATCCTGTCTCCGCGAGCCGCATGGTTCTCTTGCCGCCCTGGGTGGTAATAGGTTACGTATTCCGCGGGGGGAATTTGCTGCGCCCAAACGACCCGGTCGTTCTTCGTCGGGGTGAACCTGTCCTAATGAGCGGTAGCGGCTTTTTCCCCCTCAACACGGTCCGGATCGGCTCTGCGCAGGTCAATGGGATGGGCTCGAATTATGGAAACTTCCTCTTTTTTACGGTGCCCGAATCGCTGCCCCTGGGGAAGGCTCAGCTTTATGTCGCCAGCGGCCTCGGCAAGAGCAACTCGATCGCAGTGGTTGTGCGCCCGCCCGTGCCGCCACGCATAGACAGCATCAAATGGAGCATCAACAAAAGCGGCAGCGCGTTCCGGTCAAAAACGCCTCGAAGCCCGTTTGAGGTTCAAATTCAAATCAAAGGGAGTGGCTTCCTCTCGACCAATGTTGTCTGGGTTGGTGGGCAGTCAGACACTGTTCAAAGCTATGATGGAAGCGATATCTCCTTCCACCGTTATCTCGGTCTATCTTCCCAGCCTTATCCTGTATTCATCGTCAACGCGCACGGGAAAAGCAAAGTCGCCACTTTTCTATTCTCCCTCGGGAAGAATTAGAGGACCCGAACCCCCGGGGGTTTGCCCCACTCGGGTGGAACCTGAATCTTCGGTGTCACCTCTGAGCCGTCCGGCAACATACGCCAACTATAGAAAAACCCATGGTCAATGAAGAAAGTGGTCGAAGTGCCTATCTCTAAAACCGATACGTCTCATTTTCAATGTGAATGCGTAGATTGAGTCGCATTAACTACGCACATCGTGCGTAGAATAGGGTAACTAATCCACGCATATCTTGCGTAGATTAGGCCTGCAGCCGAGTACGAAAGGAATCCTTCCGGTTGTTCACAATCATCTTTTCTGTTTGCGGAATTTAAGCAATACTCTATGTCCTGTTGTTAGCGGCTCGAGGGGAGAACAAAGATGAGACGGCGAGTTTTCTTAAAGAGTTCACTGGCAGGTCTGGGCGGGGCGCTCCTGGGTCGTACGCGGACAATTGCCGCGGGTGGGGCCTACGACGTGGTGGTTTATGGCGCAACGGCCTCGGGTGTGGCAGCGGCGGTGGCGGCGGCGCGGCAGGGCGCGAAGGTCGCACTGGTTGAGCCGGGCGCGCACCTGGGCGGAATGGTATCCAGCGGCCTGGGACATTCCGACACGGGAAGGAAGGAGACCATCGGCGGCATTTCGCTCGAATTTTTCAAACGCGTGGGGCGGCACTACAACCAGCCCGTTACCTGGGACTTTGCACCGCGCGTAGCCGAAGACGTTTTCAAGGCGATGGCGCGCGAGGCCAAGGTGAATGTGGTCTATAACACGCGCCTGCGAGAATCCGGCGCGGTGAACAAGAAGGGCAACAGCATCACCAGCATTAAGATGGAAAGCAGCGACGTTTTTTCCGCACAGGTTTTTATCGACGCAACGTATGAAGGCGACCTGATGGCGCAATCCGGTGTCACGTTCACATGGGGGCGCGAGGGGCGGGCGCAGTATGGCGAATCGTTCGCTGGGGCGCGCGTCGGACATCGGTATGCCGGCCACTGGTTCAAGGTGCCCGTCTCCGCTTACGACGCGCACCACGAACTGCTGCCCAACATCAACCACGGCCCGCGAGGCAAGGACGGGGCCGGCGACAAAAAAGTGCAGGCGTATAACTTCCGCCTGTGCCTGACGAGGGACCGCGGCAACCAGGTCCCGATTCCCAAACCGCTTAACTACGACCCGGGCGACTACGAATTGCTGGCCCGGCTGATTGCCGCCACCGCAAAGGCGCAGGGAAGCGTGCCCCGCCTGAATCAGTTCATCATCATCTCGCCGTTACCGAACGGAAAGACGGACATCAACAACAACGGGGCGTTCTCGACGGATTACATCGGCAGGAACTGGGACTATCCCACCGCCAGTTATGAGCGCCGCGGCGACTTGTGGCGTGAACATGCGGATTACACGGCCGGATTTTTCTACTTTCTTGGCCACGACCGTCGCGTGCCCAAGCCTCTGCGTGACGAAACGCAGCAGTGGGGCCTGACCGCCGACGAATTCGCCGACATGGGAAACTGGCCATTCCAGCTTTACGTGCGGGAATCGCGGCGCATGGTGGGCGAACACGTGATGGTCCAGCACGATCTTGAGACGGAAGTGACCAAACCCGATCCCATTGGAATGGGTTCGTACAACACGGACTCGCACAACGTGCAGCGTTACGTCGAGGCGGACGGCAACGTCCAGAACGAAGGCGACGTGGAAGTCCCGACGGTCCCTTTCCAGATTCCTTACCGGGTGCTGCTGCCCCAACGCCAACAATGCGGCAACCTGCTGGTCCCCGTTTGCGTGTCGGCCTCGCACATCGGCTATGGTGCGTTGCGGCTGGAGCCGGTCTACATGATTATGGGCGAGGCGGCGGGTGTTGCGGCCACCATGGCGGCCGGCAAACATCAGACCGTGCAGGCGGTTGATCCGGGCGCCTTGTCAATAGAATTGAAAAAGCGCGGCGCCGTGATGGAGTGGACAAACCCGGAGCACCTGCAAGTAAAACCGGTTGATTGACCTTCATGCAGCGCCATGCCGGGGCAAGTTTATTTTTAAAGTACCTGCGCCAGGCTTTTTGTATGGAGCGCCGGGGCAAAAAGAAAAGGAGACAACATGCCAGGGATTTTTGAACCTCAAGCGGAAACCTACATCAACTCACTTTTGCCAAAGCGGGATGCCGTGCTGCGAAAGATGGAAAGCTACGCCGCGAAGCACAAAGTGCCGATCGTCGGCCCGGCATGCGCGCGCGTGCTTCATCAACTGGCGCTGCTGGTACGGGCGCGGCGGGTGTTTGAAATGGGTTCGGCCATTGGATATTCAACGTTGTGGCTGGCGCGGGCCGTGGGGCCTCAGGGAAAAGTATTCTACACAGACGGCGATCCGGCCAACGCCGAGCGGGCAAAGGCCTACCTGGCCGAAGCGGGAATGTTGAGCCGCGTGAAATTTATGGTGGGCGACGCGTTGGAATTGCTGAATGAAACGCCGGGGCAGTTTGACCTGATTTTCAATGACGTCTCAAAGACACAATATCCCGAAGCGTTCAAACTGGCCGTACCCAGGGTCCGCGCGGGAGGGCTGTTTATTACCGACAACGTTCTTTGGTACGGAAAGGTGGCGCGTCCCGTGGCAGATGACGACGCTGAAACGCGCGCCATCCAGAAATTCAACCGGCTGGTTTACAAAGCGCCGGACCTGCTGACCACGATTGTTCCGCTCCGCGACGGGCTCGCCGTGTGCCTGAAACAGGGATGACGCGGCGCGGTCCTGTCATCCACGCGTCAATTCATCATGCCTTTGATGCGGCCAAGCATCACCAGGACTTCCTGCACTTCGGGGTCCTCTTCTTCGGCCAGCCTCAGGTAAATTTTTAACTGTGTGACCGCGTCAGAGTAGCGGCGCATGGCGAAGTAAACCATTCCGCGGTCGCGCACGTTGGAGACGACGTCCTCACCCGTGGCAAGTGCCAGTTCGATCATGGCGAGGACCTTGGGGTAATTGTTGCGGCGGAAGTATGATCCCTTCAGGTTGTTGAGCATGCGCGCGAGGATCTGTTTTTTGGTGGCAGCGGCAAAGTATTCCGGTTTCAGTTCGGCCTCCGGTCCGAAGCTATCCTTCAGCAGGGCAGAACAATCAGCGTGCGAAAGGATTGTTCCCCGGTTGAAGGGATCAATCACAATCTCCGCCGGTGGCCCGGGATGCTTCACCAGAAAATGGCCCGGAAACCCAACCCCGGTTATCGGCAGACCCTTCCGCCGCGCCACTTCCGTGTAGACCAGCGAGAGAGTGATGGGGGTGCCCTTCTTGCGATCGAGCACATCGTTCAGGAAGCTGTTGCGAGGGTCGTCGTATTCCTCCCGGTTGCCGCAAAAGTTCTCTTCCTCAAACAACACCTGGTTGATGGCGGCGATGTTGGTCAGAGCTGAAAATTCCGGCCCGGCCTGCACGCGCGCGGCCAGGCGATCGAGGGCCTCGATCCACGGTTCGGGATCGAGATCGTAGTATTCGGTTGCAGCGATCGCCAGGGCCGATTCTGCCAGGTTGATCTGCTCGTCCTGGCAATCCGCCAGGCCCTGAAAATGGTGCATCGGATCGATCTTGGACAAAAGAAAACTCCACCTTCTGATGAGTGCCGATTTCCAGGCGACAAAGTCAGTCTGGAATGATGACGTGTTCTCCGGCCGGCGAAGCGCCAAAGGACACTACGGATTACTTGCTGTGAG
>JAJXZM010000503.1 GCA_021780055.1 Acidobacteriota bacterium | reverse complement strand
GGCCCACCTGGCTGCACGCGGTGCCACCATCCACATGGCAACGCTCACGGCGGGAGATTGCGGCAGCACAACTCTTCCCGCCGCAAAAATTTCCGCGGTGCGACAGAAGGAAGCGGCAAAGTCCGCCGCCCTGATCGGCGCCACCTACCACTGCCTCAGGAGCAAGGATCTCCTGGTTTTTTACGATGGCCCGCACCTTAACAAGGTAATGGAACTGGTCCGCGAGACGTGCCCCGTGCTGGTGCTGACGCATTCGCCGGTAGATTACATGGCCGATCACGAAACGGTAAGCCAGCTCTGCCAAAGCGCCTGCTTCGGCGCCATGGCCCCCAATTTCAGGACCGGAGCAAAGCGCCCCGCGCCACCGCTCCAGGGCGTTCCGCATCTGTACTATGCCGACGCGTTTGGGCGGCGCGACATTCTGGGAAACAGAATCGCGTCCAGCCTGTCCGTCAACATCAGCGCAACACTCAAACTCAAAGAAGAGATGCTGGCCTGCCACGACAGTCAGCAGGCCTGGCTGAAAACGCAGCAGGAGATCCCTGAAACGGTCACAACCATGCGGAAAATGGCACAGGAGGCGGGAAAGCGGGCCGGCTTTCGCTGGGCCGAAGGATTCCGGCAGCATCTTGGGCAGGGCTTCCCGGCAACCAACGTCTTGAAGGAACTGCTGGGACCGCTGGTCCGCTGACCTGATTGGGGCCGAAACAAAGCAAACTTTTCCGCAGCCTATACCCTCTAAGCAGCAAGGGGCTGGCGGCTGAGAAGTGCATGCTCTTCCAACGGGATGCCCATTCAGAGCGGGGCTACGCCGCTCGTCGCCCCCGAAAAGAAAGATATAATAAGATTTGGTTGTTATTGGGGACGAAAAACCATTCGGGAGTCAAGACCGATCTCTTGGATAAGAATTTCCGGCAATCGCTCCTGTTCGCCCTGCGCGGTCACCGCTCGCCGACGCGCTGCAAAGTTGCTGCGCGGGTTCCGGCGCATCGGGAACTTTTGTAAAATCGCTTTCTTGCCGGCCATTGCGTGGCAAGGATGTGCCGCTCCCGCGCTTGCAAGGCCTCCTGAGTGGGGCCAGACGGTCGTTCGCATTGAACTCAAGACCGATGCTCAGCTCTATCTATACCAATTCAAGAAACAAGTAGTTCAGCAGACCGGCCAGCCGCTCGACCCTGCAAAAGTAGATGAAAGCCTGAAGAACCTCTATGCAACGGGACGCTTTGCCAGCCTTCAGGCCGATGCCGAGCCGGAAACCGGTGGCGTGGTTCTGACGTTCGCCGGAAAGGCCCGGTATTTTATCGGCGTTGTTCAGGTGAGTGGAACACCCAAGCCGCTCGACGCCAGCACTTTAGTTGCGGCCGCCCGGCTGCCCCTGGGGCGCCCACTCTACCAGGACGATCTCGCCGCTGCAGAGGAGAACATCAGAAGCGTGTTTCGCGACAACGCTTTTTATCAGGCAAAAGTCCAGAGCAGCGTTGTGCGCAATCCGGCCACCCAGGAAGCAAGTGTCCTGTTGACAATTACTCCTGGAAGCCAGGCGCGGATGAGCGGAGTCACTTTCAGTGGCCATCCTGTCTACCCTCCAAGCCAGCTGCGGTCTGTAACGGGCTGGCACCCAGGTGAGCGGCTGACGTCATCTGATATCGAAAAGGGTCTTTACAAAGTTCACAACTTTTATCTGAAGAATGGCTATCTGCAGGCTAGCACCAACATTCAGAAGCGGGCGCACGATTCAAAAACGAACACAGAAAGCCTTTTTGTGGAGTGCGAGGCCGGGCCGTTGATCGAGGTTCGCGTGCGCGGCGCCAGCATACCCCGTAACAAGCTCCGAAACATTCTTCCCCTATACCAGGACGGCGTAATTGACCACCCCTCGCTTGAAAGGGGTAGTGAAGCGCTTGCCGACTACTATCAGCAGAAGGGCTACCTGCATGCCGAAGTAACGGTGGGCCCGATCGAAAACGTGAAGCCCAACCATCTGCGCGTTACATACACGGTCCAACTCGGGCAGCAGGGCAGCTTTGCAGGGTACAAATTCACAGGGAACAGTCATATATCCGATTCCATCCTCTCTTCAGTTATGACAATCCATACAGCCCAATTCCCGTTTCAAAGCTCGGCCTACAGCGCCCGGATGCTGGCCGGCGACCTCAATTCCCTTAAAGGTGTCTACCAGGCGCAGGGCTACTTGAACGCCCAAATCGCACCCAGCTTCAATTACTACTATCAGGACCAGCCTAACCGGCTGTTTGTCACGCTCAACATCCAGGAAGGCGTGCGGACGATGGTAGGAAAGGTCGCTTTGCAAGGCGTCACCGACGAACAGCGGAAGGACCTCCTTTCGCAGCTGGCGAATCAACCGGGCCTGTTCTATTCCCCGCAAAACGAGCAGAAAGATCGCGACACCATACTTCGATACTTTGGGAACCGGGGTTATTCTCATGCGAGGGTTCTTACCAACCGTTCGCCTGCGGACCAGGAGCACCTGATCAATGTGGAGTATCAGGTGACGCCCGGGAACCAGGAAATGATCGAGCGGGTAGTATTGCTGGGCAACAAGCACACGCGCGATGGAATTGTGCGGCGCGAACTGACCTTCAGCCGCAACCAGCCAGTGAATGAGAGCGCTCTGCTGGAGTCGCAACGCAAGCTCTATGACCTTGGGCTATTCAACCAGGTGCAGATTGCTCCGCAGAACCCGCAAACCGAAGAGGCCGAAAAAGCGATCCTGGTCAGCATGGAAGAGGCACCGCGCTGGACAGTCGGGTACGGCGGTGGTATCGAAGTCCAGCGGCTGGGCAGCAACGAACCCCAGGGCCAGTTGAAGGCCAGCCCGCGAGTTTCTCTGGATGTCTCGCGCATTGGCGTCGGCGGGCGCAACCAGATGCTGAGTTTTCGCGGCAGGCTTTCAACCCTCGATAAAGGGGCCGACGCCAACTACTTTATTCCCAATTTCCCCAAGCGCCGGGACATCAGTGTCCGCTTCAGCGCAAATATCGACTCCAGTAGTGATGTTCTCACCTTTACCGCACGACGCAAGGAAGCTTTTGTCGTCGTCGAAAAGCGGTGGAGCCCAAGGAGTCTCCTTTCTGCCCGATACTCCTTTCGTAATGTGCAGGCCCTGGACCTGTCGAACCGAATCTCTCCGGAACAGATTCCTCTAGCCAGCCGCCCGGCTAAAATCGGGATGTTTTCATTGGGCTACATCAACGACCAACGTGACGACCCAATCGATCCAAAGCGAGGATCGTACTCCTCAGCCGATGCGGGAATTTCCTGGTCAGGGTTGGGATCTCAGGCGAATTTCCTCCGATTTGCAGCCCAAAACTCAACTTACTACCGGCTGACTCCCTATCTGATCTTCGCTCGCGACACCCGGTTTGCCGTCGAATCCCCCTTCGGCGGCCTGATGTCCGTGACCGTCACCGAGCCCGACGGGACAGAACAGACCGTTCTGACGCATGACATTCCCTTGCCGGAGCGCTTTTTTATGGGCGGAAGTGATTCACACCGCGGGTTCTCCATCAACCAGGCCGGGCCGCGTGACCCCCAGACCGGATTCCCGATTGGCGGCAACGCGCTTTTCCTGAATTCGCTGGAACTTCGTTTTTCCTTCGCGCAGGACCGCCTGGGCGTGGTCGTTTTTCACGACATGGGGAATGTGTATTCCACCATCCGCAAGATGCGCCTGCTGAAGTTTTCGCAGAATTCCCCAACCGATTTTGATTACACAGTTCATGCGGCGGGCGTAGGATTTCTATATAAGACACCCGTCGGCCCACTAAGGTTCGACGTGGGTTATGCCCTGAATCCACCCCGGTACCAGGTTGCCGGGCAGAATGGCCTGGAGGTGCTCCGATTGCCGCGATTGCAGTATTTTCTAAGCATCGGCCAAAGCTTCTGATTGCGTGCTGCCAGCTGTTCGCGGCGGCGGCTTTGCTGGCTGTCCCATCTGGCGCGGAAATGCTGGACCGCGTCGTTGCGTCTGTCGGCAACACCGCCATCACCCGATACGACGTCGTCCAGGAATATCGTTTTGAACGCTTCCTGGACGGTAAGTCTCCGGCGGGCGAGCCCGGCGGTGAGGAAAGCCAGGCGGCGCTCAACCGACTGATCAGCCAGACGCTTCTGGCGGAGCAAATGCAACGGCTGAGGAGAACGTCGAAAAACGGAGCGAAAGCTGCCGCGGACACACTGAAAAGCGTCCGCGACAAATTTCCGAATGAGCAATCTTACAACGAAGCATTGCAATCGCTTGGCATGACGGAGCCACAGGTGCTGAACCGGCTGGAAATTTACCTGAGGACGCTGCAGATGATCAACAACCGGTTGCGGCCGACGGCCCTTCCTAATCCCGGCGAAGTTGATGATTATTACAAGAAGGTCTTTGTGCCGGAATATGCAAAGCGGAATCCGGGACCGCCTCCCGCGCTGGACCAGGTTCGGGAGCAGATCCGGGAAATACTAATCCAGAAGAAGATGAATGAACAGATGGACGACTGGCTCGATCGGTTGAAAGCCTCTCATCGGGTGACGGTTCATTCGGATTGACATGAGATAAGGACCTGAAGGGTGACATTGCGAAACCTGAAATTGCGGATGCTGGTTCGCTGGCTGATTCATTCGACCGGGGTCCTTATCGTCTTGTGCGCCGTCATCATCGGACTGGCGGGTACGGCGTGGTTCCGGGGCGTTCTCCAACACCAGTTAACGGCCGGCCTGGAACGCGTTACAGGGGGAAAAGTTGAAATTGCGGGAATGTATTTTCACCCTTTCAGTCTCAGGGTCAGTGTCCAGCGGCTGGTGATCCACGGTCTTGAGAAGAACGCGACGGAGCCGCTTTTCTCGGCTCAGCATATCGAGGCCAGCATCAGTCCGGAGTCCCTGCCGCAGTTTCGCCTTCTGCTGCGGTCTTTACAATGGCAACAGGCTGAGCTTCGCGTTCAAACCTATCCCGACGGCTCAACCAACCTTCCGGGAGCCACGGTCTCGCCAGGACAGGGACAAGGCCTCACGGACCTGTTGGATCTAGGAATCGACCGCCTGACATTGAGTCACACCACTCTCATCTGGAACAACCAGCGCATTCCCTTCCAGGCGGCCGCGCGCGACGTTGCAATGCAGTTGCAACTCAGCCAGGACCACAACTACCGAGGCTCCGTCGCTTTCTCCAAGTCCATTTTCAAATGGAAAAGCAGGACTCTGCCTCCTCTTTCGCTGGCCGCTACCTTCAAGCTCTCAGACCAGCAGGTGGAAGTATCCGGCTTGAGCTGGCAGGTCGAAAACCTCCGCGGAAATCTTGCCGGCGCTCTCCACTGGACGCCACAGCTTGCCGCAACTTTTGAATTCCGTGCCAATGGCGGCCTTCAGGAACTTGCCCGGTCGCTGAGGATTGCTCAGGTTGAAAGCGGTTATCTTTACGTGGATGGCAAGGGCGCCTACGATTCAAAGGGCATCACGGTCGGTGGCCGCTTGAAAACTCGCGACCTGAAGTTGAAAAATCCAGAGATCCAATCCGCCGCCGTGAATTTTACCTCCGATTACGGATTCGCCGGCGGCAGGTTGAGGATCCCGAATTTCACCTTGACCGGCCTCAATGCGAGCGCGGAAGGCGACGCAACTGTATCGCTGGCAAAAGGAAGGCCGCAGGTCGTCCTCCGGACACGCTTTAAAGAGATGGACCTCTCAACCCTGGACAGGGTTATTCCCCGCCTGGCAAGGACCATCGGAATTTTCCATCCCCAGGCCGTCATCAGCGGAATGGTCAGCGCAAGCTGGCAACAGCCTTCCCGGCTGCGGAGCCGGTTTAACCTTCAATTTCAACCACCGGAGGGTCAGGCCGTTCCAGGGCTTCCTTTGACGGGCCACGCCCAGGGAACACTCGATTGGGGACGCAAAGTCCTGATCACCCTCAATGACGCTCAAGTTTCAACACCACACTCCAACATGTCCTTCCAGGGCATGCTTGGCGATGAACAATCTTCGATGTCCGTCAAGTTCGCGACTTCAGATTTTGAAGAATGGCGGCCCGGTGCCGAAATTCTGATTGAAACCCGGAACTCCCTGCCGATTACGCTGCAGAGCCAGGCGGTTTTCAACGGTACCCTTTCGGGGACCTTTTCGAATCCGGAGATCAGCGGCCAGACCAGCATTGGGGCCTTCAATTACGCGGGGTGGCTCTGGGACAGCTTCCAGTCGCAAATGATGTTTTCTCCCCAGCACGCGAGCATCCAGTCAGGGCGGCTGAAGCTAGGAAAGAGTTCACTGACTTTGGATGCTGAAGTCGGCCTTTTCGGCTGGAAACTCGAACCCAACAGTTCGGTCCGCCTGAAGGCAACAGCCCAGGAAACGCCAGTAGCAGGAGTTCGGGCTGCTCTGGGCCTGAAACCTGTGATGGAGGGGCTCGTTACGGGGCAAGTCGAGGCTGAAGGCACTGTCGAGAGCCTTTCGGGCCGCGGCCATATTTCCGTTCGCAAGGGTGAGTTCGCGGGTGTCCCGTTCGATTCTGTGGAGGCGAACATACTGGCCACGAAATCCAACTGGGAGATCCGGAACTTCAAGCTTGTGGAAGGCCGGGGATACGCAAACGGGAACTTGCAGGTCAACCCCGTGGAACGCGCCTTTTCAGCCAACCTGCAAGGCCGCGACTTTCCGCTCGGCCGCATCCACTTCATCAATCCGCAGGCAGCCGAAACAAGCACCGCCGCTGCGGTTTCCGGACTTGTCAGTTTCAGCCTTCAGGGTGGAGGAAGGTTTGACAACGCACGGCTGCAATCCACTGTCGACATGACCAATCTCGCTTGGAAGGGACAGCAGCTTGGAACCATTCACGGCAAGGCCGAATGGCAAGGGCAGCAGGTGGCGCTCCAGTTAACAGGCGGCGGAGCGCAGGCGGGGAATTTCCAGATCACTGGAAACCTGGAGACACGGGACAACTGGCCGCTGCATCTTTCAGGGCAATACGCCGCCTTGCGCGTGGACCCATGGATACAGGAATTCTCCGGCCATTCGATGGCGGCGGAAGTCTCCGCCAGCGGCTCCTTCAAGCTTGACGGCCCTTTGAA
>JAJXZM010000043.1 GCA_021780055.1 Acidobacteriota bacterium | reverse complement strand
AGCTTCAACTGGCGGATATCAATAATTCTGGGCGCCAAGGGTTCCCTGGTCCTCCTGCAAGTTGGTGCCAAAGTCAACTCAGTATAGCCCAGATTCCAATATGAGCCGGGAGCAACATGATACGAGTTTCGGGCCAGAGCGCGAGGGTGTGCCTTGAACCCGAGGAGTGGAGGCGTTCTATGAAAGCGGAGGCTTTGTCAGCGCATGGTGACGGCCTGAAACGGATTGATGGAGGCAGTTTATTCTTGCTGCATTGCGGCGAAAAGTCTCCTCGTCATGCACAGGAAGCAGGCCGCCGCGAAGGTTATGGAAAGCACGGATAGCAGCTATGTTGCGAATACGAATATTTAGATCGACCCATTCTCTGGATGGCCTCCGGGCCTGTAAGAGACGCTCAGCATGACACTCGAATCTTCCAAGCAGGCCGCTGCACGCAAGCAGGCCCGGGCCTTACTGGTCCGCAGGTTGATTGCAGGAGGGCTGATTGTGCTTGCGGGCATACTGGTGGTATTGATCTGCGCCGGGGCATTCCTGACGTACCGCATTACGACCACCCACGATTCATCCGAAGACGTCACCCCTGCAGCCTACCTGCTTTCAAGTTACGAAAGCGTCAATTTTGTGGACTCAAATGGAGCGCAACACCAGGGATGGCTGCTGATCGGCTTGCGGGACGCTCCGGTCATCATTCTCTGTCACGGCTACAATTCCAACCGGTCGGCGCTGCTTTCTCTGGGTACGGTGTTGCAGGCCAATCACTTTAATGTCTACCTTTTTAATTTCGACGGTTCGCCGCCCAAAGGTTACTTTTCCAACCTTGGCGTCAATGAAGCTTCTGTTCTCTCGGCGGCTATTGCCAGGGTCGAAAAACTGCAAGGGATCAATCCACATCGCATCGGGTTATATGGAGATTCCCTGGGCGCCTATGCGTGCCTTGTTGCCAGCGAGCGGCACCCCGAAGTGGCCGCCCTTGCACTCGACGACGCTTTCAGCCAGCCGGTGCAACTGTTCGATGTGCAGCTTGACCGCCTGGTGGGCGGAGCCGGGCCGCTTTTCCAGCTTCTTTGCCAGGTGGAATTCCGTCTTCTGACCGTGGGCACGGCCAATCCGGACGTGCAGGCCGGCCTTTCCAGACTGGCGGGCAAGCCAAAATTGTTTCTCGCTTCAGACGAGGCCGCGATGCTTGAGAGATCGACGCGACGGCTTTATCAGGATGCGCCCCTCCCGAAGCGCCTGGTAGTGCTGCCGCATACGGAGGGGGACATCGTGTCCGGTCCCGAAAGAAAAGAGTACGAAGACCAGGTTTTGAACTTCTTTCTGCGCAATCTTCCGCTAAGATCAGACTAGACAAAAGATGGCATGTCCGGAGAGTATGTTTTGGCAACCACCGGGGACTGGCGCCCGGGCGGTTGATGCCGTACTCTTGTGTTTTTGACACCTTTGGTCTTGAGGAGCAGGTTGAAGCAGAAGCGTCCATCGCGTAAACCGCTGTTTCGCCATCGCATTGAATTCCTGGCCGCCCGGTGCATCCTGGAATTGCTTGGATGGCTGCCGCAGCCGCTGGCGAGGGGCCTGTGCGAGTTGCTGGCTGCCTTGAGCTATACATTCTGGCCCCGCCTTCGCCGCGTGGGTATGTTCAATCTCGGCATTGCTTTTCCTAATTGGACTGACAAGCGCCGGCGGCAGGTCCTGTTTGCGGAGTTCCGCAACCTGGGGCGCATGCTCGCCGACTTCGCCCATTTTCCTCATTTGAACCGCGAAAATATCGAGCGGCTGATCATCTACGACGGATTTGAGAATTACGACGAGGCCCGGAAAAAAGGCCGGGGCATTATCTTTTTGACTGCCCACTTTGGGAACTGGGAACTGGGATCGTTCGCGCATGGAGTCTACGGTTATCCCTGCAATTTTGTGGTGCGGGAAATGGATAACCCCCTGATGGATGAACTGATCAACCGCTACCGGTGCGCGAGCGGAGGGCAGGCCATCGAAAAGAGGGAATTTGCCCGCCAGACGTTGCGCGCATTCGAGCGGAATGAAGCCGTGGGGATTTTAATGGACCAGAACATGCTTGCGGGTGAGGGCATCTTTGTGGATTTCTTTGGTCTGCCTGCATGCACAACCAGTGGTCCTGCCCGCGTGGCTCGACGGACTGAGGCGCCCGTTATCCTGGGGCTTGTTATATGGGACGCGAAGCTGAAGAAGTACCGGCTGCGGTTTGATCGAATCGACTGGATCAAGGGCCCGGACGCTGAGAAAGAAATTGAGCTGAACACGGCGAACTTTACGAGGCGGATTGAGGATTATATTCGCCGCTATCCGGACCAATGGTTATGGGTCCACCGGCGCTGGAAGACGCGCCCGCCCGGTGAGCCACCGCTTTACCCTTTCTGAAACAGCGCGGGCTTAGGCGCGAATAACTGAGCGACTGTGGCGCGAAATAATCTGGGGGGAGCTATGAAGGTCAGCGAAATCGCGCACCTGGCGGGCGGAGAAGCCCGGGGCGACGGCGAACTCGAAATGCGCGGCGTTGCCGGGCTTGAAACGGCAGCGGGGCATGAACTTACTTTCGCCGACAGCGAGGCCGCGCTCTGCCGCGCACCAGAATCCCGCGCCGGTTGCATCCTGGTGCCGGAAGGAACAGTCCTCCCCGGCCGCACCACCATTGCCGTGCGCAATGTACGGCTGGCTTTCATACGCGCGGCCGAAGCTCTCCATCCCGCCCCGCTCGCCAAGCCGGGAATTCATCCCACGGCGCAGATTGCGCCCGACGCCCACCTGGGAACCGGCGTCTCGGTGGGGCCCCATGTTGTTATCGAATCGGGCGCCAGCGTGGGCGAGGGAACTCAACTGGGCGCGGGGGTTTTTCTCGGTAAAGGAGTAACGCTCGGTACGCATTGCGTGCTCCATCCCCGGGTGAGCATTTACCCGGGGGTCCAGGTGGGGGACCGCGTCATTCTGCACGCGGGCGTAGTGTTGGGAGCGGACGGCTTCGGCTACCTGTTCGCGGAGGGCCGCCACCATAAGTTTCCACAACTTGGCGGACTCGTCATTGAGAACGATGTTGAAATAGGCGCCAACAGCACGGTGGACCGTGGATCGCTTGGGACGACGCACATCGGCGAGGGGACTAAAATCGACAACCTCGTGCAGGTTGCGCACAACGTTCGGATTGGGCGGCATTCGGTGATCGCCGCACAAACGGGAATTTCCGGCAGCACCCTGATCGGCGACTATGTGGTAATGGGTGGGCAGGTGGGCATCGGAGACCACGCCCGCATTGAGGATGGGGCCGTGATCGGCGGCGGCACCGGGATTCTGCCAGGCAAAACCGTCCGGAAAGGAAGCGTGATGTGGGGCACTCCAGCGCGGCCGCTGAGTGAATTCAAGAAAATGTACGCGCACCTCAGCCGCTTGCCTGAGCTGGCGCAGAAAATTAAGGATCTCTCCGCAAGGCTGCCGCGGGCAAAAGAATAAAAACGCCACAGCGCAGGCCGTTCATGATGCTGCTTGAAGGGCCATTTGGCCTCCACGCCGGAAATCGATTGTGATCGAAAGCAAACGCAGCCTTACCGATAAAGCGCTTGACATAAGGTTTCAGTGTTATATTGTTTGGGTTCGTTTCCGCGGTCATCCGGTAATGGGCGGCAGGAGTTCACGCAAAGCTTTCCAGGATGCGGGGGCGGGCTTGCGATTCCCTTTGCAACCTTGCCAGCGGAAAGAGCATCCATTTAGCTTTCACGGCAAACCCAGAAGCCGTAGCAGGCTGTGGGACTGCTCCTGAACGTACCGAAGCTTGACTCCATCGAAAGCGATGACCCGGCAACAGGAGAACAGGCCAGGGGCTGGACGAAACCTCGTGTTGAGTTTTTTAAAATGTCGTTCGTGGCGGAGAGCAACCACATGGTTGCTCGCTGCGATGCAACTGCACTTGCTGGTGGTGCTGGTGCTGCATCATCACATCGTGCCCCGGCTTTCCCTGGAACTTTCAACAACGCCCACAACCGTAGGCCAGACGGACCGGCAATCCCAGCCTGCCGGTGGCGAGCAGGGTTATTGCCCGGCCTGCCAGATCCTTCGCCACAGTGCCGTCCGTCCTTCGCTTGGCAATCCGACGCCGCATCGTTCTCTGGTTGCCCCGTTCATGATGCCGCTGTCCGCGGTAGTTGTTCTTTCCTCCCGCCCGGTCGCCTGGCACGGGCGCGCTCCTCCACTTTCCTGACACCCAGGTTCAGAGTCCGGTGACTTCGGGTTAGCGAAATCCGTTTCCTATTGCGTAACCCGCATCCCTTGCAACATTGCAGATGGATTGTTACAGAAATGAATGACCTACACTCTTATTCCCGGCCTGGAAGACTACGTGTTCTCAGGATGTTAGTGTTGGCCTGGCTCGTGTTGTTGGGCGGGGCGCGTGTCGCCCTTGGCCAGCAGCCGGCGCCCACCGTTAAGATCGATCTTGAGCGCGCCATTCACATGGCGCTGGAGCACAATCACGCACTGCTGGCGGCCCGCACCCAGGTGACGCAAAGCAAGGCGGAGGAGGTTACTGCTTCCATAAGGCCCAACCCTGTTTTTACCTGGAACGGCCTCTTCTTCCCCTTTTTCACCCCCAGTCAGTTGAACGGCGATTACATCAACAATGCTACGGAATTTGACGCGCTGTTTTCCTACACTTTTGAAAGAGGACGCAAGCGCCAATGGCGCATGCAGAACGCACGGGACAATACGGCTGTAGTGCAGTCCCTGGTGCAGGACAACGAACGCGCGCTGACCTTCAACGTGGCGCAACAGTTTATTAACATCCTGCTGGCCGAATCCTCGCTTTCCTTCGCGCAACAAGACCTGACGGGCTTCCAGCAGACCTTGAAAGTCAGCGAGGAACGATACAGCAAGGGCGCCATCAGCGAGGGCGACCTCCTGAAGATTAAGCTCCAGATGCTGGATTTCCAAAAGGACGTGGCCTCCACGCAACTGGCACGGCAGCAGGCACTGGACTCGTTACGCGATCTGTTGGGATACGAGTCGGTCCCGCGGAATTACGACGTGATCGGCAACCTGGACTTTGCCCCGGTTCAGGGAAATGTGGAGGATTTTGAGGCAAAGGCCCTCAATCTTCGGCCCGACCTGCGTGCCGCCAGCCAGGCCGTTGTCGCCGCCAAGAGCCAGTACATGCTGGCCAAGGCCAACGGCAAGCGTGACCTGACTCTTACTTCCGGCTACAGCCACGTGGCGGCCGCCAATGACGCCAGCTTCTCCGTCAACATGGAAATCCCGCTCTTCGACCGCAACCAGGGCGAAATTGCTCGCTCCCACGCGGCCATCACCCAGGCGGAAGAGAGCAAGGACGCCACCCAGCAGGCGGTGATGACGGACGTTAAAACCGCTTATGAAGCGGTCAAGACAGGCGAGGGGATCATTAAGCTTTATCAGTCAGGATACTTGAAGGAATCGAAGGAATCTCTGGATATCAGCCGGTACGCTTACCAGCAAGGAGCTGCCAGCCTGCTCGACTTTCTGGACGCTGAGCGCAGTTACCGTTCGACGGAACTGACGTACCGGGAAACGCTGGCGACTTACATGCTGGCCGTCGAGCAGTTGAACGAATCGGCCGGCACGAGGCAAATGCCATGAATGCGAATATGAAAACCACGAATGCCGGGAGATGGCAGGTTTTCCTCCTGGCCACTGCTATCGGCACTCTCTTCATCCTTTCATCTTGTGGAGGCAAGGACTCCGGCCCCAGCGCCGCTCGGACCACTGCCTACGGTTCAGCGGAGGCCCAGAAAGCGGAATTGTTCAGCGTGCCGCAAGACCAGATGTCGCACGTGCAGATTATTACCGCTGAACAGCAGACCTTTCCGGTGGTGTTGCGTCTGCCGGGTTCGGTTGCTTACAACGCTTTCCAGACGACGCCAGTGATCACCCAGGTGAGCGGGCCAGTCACACAGGTGCTGGTCTATCCTGGCCAGACGGTCCGGACCGGCCAGCCGTTGCTTTACGTCAGCAGCCCTGATTTTGCTCAGTTGCGGTCGAATTACCTGAAAGCGCATGACGCCTACGAGCTTGCCCAGGCCAACATGGAACGCGACCAGGACCTTTACACGCATCATGCCATTGCGCAGGTGGACCTGTTGCAGGCACAGTCCTCCCGCAATCAGGCGATGGCCGATCTTCAGGCTTCAGAACAGGCTTTGCAGGTGATTGGCATCAGCGACCCCAGCCACCTGGCGGACGGCCCGGCCAGTGCAAAGATTCCGGTGCTCGCGCCCATCGCCGGGGAAGTGGTGGAGAGAATGGTGCAGCCCGGGCAGGTGATCCAGGCTGGCGCAACACAGGTGTTCACGATCTCCAACATGAGCACGGTGTGGGTGCTGGCGAATGTTTACCAGAACGACCTTGCTGCAATTCACCTTGGCGATCCCGTAACGGTCGAAACAAACGCCTTTCCGACCCTCTTCCACGGCCGGATTTCCTATATTTCTCCTTCGCTTGATCCCGACAGCCGCACTTTAAAGGTCCGCATCGTAACCAACAATCCTCACGGGATTCTGAAGAAGGACATGTACGTCACGGCCATTGTGCAGTCCGGGAAAACGAAGGCCCTGACTGTTCCGAATGACGCGGTTCTCCGGAACGACGTGAATGAACCTTTTGTTTACGTTATGTCGGCGGCCGGCCAGTTCTCGCGCCAACTGGTAACGATCGGCCACAGCGAAAGCGGGCAGACGCAGATTCTCGGCGGGCTCAAGGAAGGCGACAAGGTGGTAGGGAACGGAAGCCTGTTTCTGCAATTTGCCAGATCGCTTACGGATTGACGTAGAGCATCTGTTCGGTAAGCCGGACTATCTTATGCCGGGATTAAACTTAATATGATCCATCGCATTGTTCATTTCGCCCTGAATCAGCGTTTTTTCATCCTCGTGCTTGTGGGCTTCCTGATTGTCGGAGGGATACTGTCGTTCGAGCGGATGCCGGTTGACGCCTACCCGGACCTTTCGCCTCCGCTGGTTGAGATCATCACGCAGTGGCCGGGCCATGCCTCGGAAGAAGTCGAGCGCCTGATTACGGTG
>JAJXZM010000118.1 GCA_021780055.1 Acidobacteriota bacterium | reverse complement strand
GATGGCCGTAGAGCGCCGGTGAGGGCACGGGAATCGAATCGGTCAGCAGAACACCGCGCGCCTCAAGCCCGTAGCCGATGCGAACAGGAATGCCTGCCCTCCAGGCCATCCAGGCGGCGTGAAACGCGTTCTGGAAAAGGATGGCCGTATCAAAATGCTCGGCGCGGATCTGTTCCACCAGTTTCGCAAAGCCGCTTGGGCCGCGGTGCTCGCCTGCCGCATCGTACACAATCGTTCGGTCGACTGCCGGATGGTTCTCATAAAGGTCCGCCACCCAGGGTTTGACCACCAGCACAATTTCAGCCGACGGGTAGCTCACCCGCAGGGCCTCCAGCGCGGGCAGAGACATCACTCCGTCGCCCACCCAGTTGGTGGCGCGAACAAAAATCTTTTCAGGATTCTGAACAGCACTTTTCTGCATAAATCAGCGATCCGCAGACCGGGTGTTCACACCCGGGGCATATCATTTGATCCTACCTGTTTTTGCTTGATGCCCGCCAGAAGTAGTTGCTCAAATTGTTCGGGTTCGTGGATCTCTGCCTGAATGATGCAAGCCAGCACCGGACGCTGAAATTCCAACTGCGGCGAAAGATTCATCAGGTCCTTTTCGGTGGTCAGAAAAGCCGCAGCGCCTTTTTCGCTTGCGTCCCTGTTGAGCTGGCGCACGTCGTCCATTGTGTAAATGTGATGGTCACGGAAAGCGATTTCTGCAACTGGATTGAAGCCCCAGCGTCGCAGATCAGCAAAGAAAGCACCGGGGTTGCCGATGGCACAAAAAGCGCAGACCGGCCTGCCGCCATATTCACCGGATTCGATGGCTCGGCCGCTGCCTTTCTCAACCAGGCTGCGAAGCCTCGCCGAACATCGAAAGATCGGAGCGCTGGGATTGATTTCTCTCACCTGCCTTTCAGTTTCGGCCGCGTCGCGAATTTCCGTCCGCGTCAGAATAATGATATCTGCTCGCGCGAGCGCCGAGACCGGCTCGCGGAGCCGTCCCGCGGGCAGCAGAGCGTCGTGCAAAACATCCTGGGTGACGTCGATGGCGACAAGATCAATGTCCCGTGCAAGGGCGAAGTGCTGGAACCCGTCGTCCAGAACGTGGACGTCCGCGCCGAACCGCTCTTCGGCGACCTGCCCGGCACGAAAACGGTCGGCGCAGATGATGATAGGAACATTCGGCAACCACCTGGCCAGCAGCGCCGGCTCGTCGCCGGTCGTGCGGGCGTCAGGATTCCTCTGCGGCTGTGGTTCCAGGGCAATCAGGTCGGTTCCCCCTTTGCGACGGTAACCTCGCGTGAGAATTGCGGGTTTGCGTCCGTTGCGAAGCAGTATTTCCGCGACCAGCGCTACAAGCGGCGTCTTTCCGCTCCCGCCGACGGTCAGGTTTCCAACGCTGATGACCGGGTGGGAGAGGCGCCGGGACTTGAGCCAGCCCTGCTGAAAGGCCCGCTGGCGCAGGCGCGCCCCTGCTCCATAAAGACCGGCAAGCGGCATGAGAGAGCGGTTCATCAATCGGCTCAAGGCAAGGGCGCGACGGTCGATTGCGGCTCACCGAGCCATTCCTCCATCTGGTTCAGGATGCGCATCGCAGCGCCGGCCTGCTGGTTGACAACTCCTTTGGCCTTTTCTCCCATCAGGCGCGCGCCGTCCGGATGATCGAGCAGGTTCAGAACAGCATCGGCCAGCGCATCCGCGTCAGCTACCTGGACAGCCCCGCCCGCACGCAGAAACAGGCTGGCAACATCCCGGAAGTTGTGCATGTGCGGGCCAAAGAGAATCGGCTTCCCCCAGAAAGCGGGTTCAACCACATTGTGGCCGCCGGTTGGGACCAGGCTTCCACCAACAAACACAATGTCGGCCACACCGACAATTTCCGCAAGCTCGCCAATGGTGTCGAGCAGGAGAATCTCAGCCTGCGAAACCAGGCGGCGGAATCCAGCTTCGTCTTGTGGAAGGCTTGTGCGCCGAATGCAGTTCAACTGCTGCGCGCGCAGCAACTCCGCCACTTCGTCAAACCGCGCGGGATGGCGCGGCGCGAGAACCATGATCGCGCGGGGATGTTTTTCGCGGACCTCTCGCCATGCGTGCAGCACCAGGGGTTCCTCTCCGCGCATAGTGCTACCCGCCACAAGAACAGGGCTTCGATTTTCTGCGGCTAGGGCATTCCTTATCCCGATTCCGAAACTTCCAAACGCGGGAGCGCGGCCATCAAATTTCAGATTGCCGGTTACGACCACTCGGTCCGGCATAGCGCCCAGAACTTGGAAGCGTTCCGCGTCGATCGCCGTCTGGGCGCAGATTCGCGTGATGTTCTGCAGCACCCGGCGCATGAACGGTCGCCCCAGTCGGTAGCCGGGGAACGAGCGGTCTGAAACCCGCGCGTTCACCAGGATGATGCGGCAGCCGGAATCGCTGACGGTTTTCAGCAGGTTGGGCCACAACTCTGTCTCAACAATCACGAGGATGGATGGGCGGATCTGTTTAACCACGCGTTGCACGGCCCATTTCCAATCGAAAGGCAGGTAGAACTGGCCGGCAACGCCCGGCAGTTTCATCGCGCCGGCTTCGCGTCCGGCCGCCGTTACGCTGCTCAAAAAAAATCTGCGATCCGGATAACGCTGCTGAAGCTCTTTTACCAGCCCGGCGACGGCCAGAGTTTCCCCCACCGAAACTGCGTGGACCCAGATCGCGCCCGGGGCGTCCTGGCGGAAGCCCGCCGGCAGATGGCCAAGCCTTTCGCGCCAGCCGGCCAGTTCTTTCCGTCCGCGATGGCGCCACAGATAGTACGGCGTCATCAGGACAAAGCCGATGCTGAACAAAATGCTATACAGTCGGTACATGTGAGGACAAGGGCAGCGCGGGCACCAAGGGCTTTCAATGCAACCAGAGCCAATTATAAGAGGAAACGGAGAGAATCGCTATTGAAACCAGTCCGCGGGCGGACCTCAACGCCTGGAGGGTCCTGGCGCCGGGTTAGCTGGATTACCGCAAAGTGGAAAGAGAGGCGCCACGGTCAGTGGCGCCCCGTGATGCAAGGTTCTTGCTGGTTATTTCTTGTAGTGCTCAGCGTTCTTCTCAATAAAGCTCTGCCATTTTTCCGGCAGATCGTCTTGAGGGAAAATTGCTGAAACCGGGCAGACTGGGACGCAGGCCCCGCAGTCAATACACTCCACCGGGTCGATGTAGAGCATTTCCGCGTCTGCAAATTCTGCTTCATCTTTACGAGGGTGAATGCAATCCACCGGGCACACGTCCACGCAGGCGGTGTCTTTGGTACCGATGCAAGGCTCAGCGATGATGTAGGCCATTCTAACTTCCTCCGCAATTGTTTCCGGGGTGTTGGGTGACACCCGGTCTGAATCTAAACTAATTGAAGCTTATGAAGAATGCGACGACTTAAGTCGGACTTCGGGCAGGCTCGTACATACCCTCCCAAAACCAATCCGACATTATACCCCGGATTGGAACAAGTTCTTGCCGCTTTTCAGCAGGAAGATTAGGATGTGATAGCTACTATGACTTCGCTTGATGCCATCGCGACTTTACGGCGAGTCTCCTTTTTTGCTGTTCTCGGGGAAGAAGACCTCTCACGACTTGCCGGCCACTGCGTTGTGCGGGGCCTTCGCAAGGATGAACTCCTTTTTGCCGAAGGCGATCGGTGCGAAGGGATGTATGTGGTCCAATCCGGCGCCATCAAGATATTCAAGATGGCCGACTCGGGGCGCGAGCAGGTTCTGGTGATCGAGCGCGCAGGTTCGACCGTGGGGGAGTTGCCGGTTTTTGACGGCGGCAATCTGCCCGCTTCCGCAGCCGCCATGGAAGACTCCAGCCTGCTTTTCCTTCCCAAGCGCGAGTTTCTCAGCTTGTGCCGGCAGAACTCTGAAGTCGCCTTTGCCGTGATCCGGTCGCTTGCGTGGCGGTTCCGATATATGACCTCGCTGGTTGAGGAGTTATCGCTCAAGGAAGTCAGCCACCGTCTGGCGAGGTTCCTGCGCGACAGGGCGATCACGGTGGGAGTCCGGACGCGGCGTGGAGTCGAGTTCCCGCTCGACGAAACCAACCAGCAGATTGCTGCCGAAATCGGAACGGTGCGCGACCTGGTTTCCCGGAACCTCCGCCGGCTGGTCGATCGCAAGATCATCAAAATGGAGCGGCGGAAAGTGATTGTGCTGAATATGGCCGACCTGGAAGAGCAGATTGCCGGGAGCAAGCGCGCTTCCGGATAACGCCGTCAACATCCGGTTTGACTCAGAATTTCCACGCCCGCTTTTGAATTTCCAGACATGTTTTTCTCGGCTTGAAATCAGGCCATTTCCGTCTTGCTTTCGCTTTCCGCAGCCCGTACTCTATAGGACTGTTTTCCCCTAACAAGGAGTGATCGTGAACGCAGAACCATCGCGTCTGGTTGTATTCACTGAGAGGGAGGAAGGCCCTGTTTGCGGGCTCGATGAGAAAGTGATCCGTGCGGCCGGCGGCTCCCTTCGCTATGCAAAGGCAGCCAGCCTGGACGAGCGGATCGCACTCGCCCGGCCGGCGGAGGTCCTGATTGTCAGCTCGGCCGGGATGACTCGGGATTTCCTTGGGAAACTTCCACGGTTGAAGGGAATTGTGCGGCTGGGAATCGGTGTGGATTCCGTCGACCTCGATGCCGCAACTGACCTTGGGATTGTGGTGGCCAACGTGCCGGAATTCTGCCAGGACGAGGTGGCTGAGCACGCTCTGGGCCTGCTGCTGGCAGTGACCCGCAAGATCGTTCTGGCGGACCGTATGACCCACCAGGGGAAGTGGGTCGTCGGAATCCAGGAGAAAATGCTCCCGATGCGGCGGCTGAGGGGGCAGACTCTGGGACTGGTTGGTTTTGGCCGCATTGCTCGGATACTGGCCGGCATGGCCAAAGCTCTCGGACTTCGGGTTATTGCGTCAGATCCTTACGTTTCCCGGGATGATGCGGAAGCGGCCGGCGTGGAGCTCATGCCTCTGGCGGACTTGCTGCCGCAAGCCGACATCGTCTCCCTGCACGTCCCTCTTACGCCCGAGACTCGATTGCTGATCAATTCGGACGCCTTTGCGCTGATGAAACGCGGCGCCATCCTGATCAACACGGCTCGCGGCCCGGTGGTGGATGAAGTGGCGCTTGAAGAAGCGCTGGCCGACGGCGGCCTGGCCGGGGCGGGTCTGGATGTTCTGGAGCACGAGCCTCCGCAGATTCCTCATCCGCTACTTGAATTCGACAACGTCGTGGTGACGTGCCATTATGCCTCGTGCAGCTTTGAGGCTTATGCCGACTTGCGGCGAAGCGTGTCAGAGCAAGCGGCCCAGATTCTGCGGAACGAGTTCCCTGTGCACCTGGTTAACGTGCAGGTAAGAGATCTGCCGCAGTGCCGCCTGCGAAACCACGGCGCGCAAGCCCTTGGCGCAGAGGATTGATCCCAGGCCTCGAAACGGAAAAAAGAAATCGGCGGACAGGATGCGCGGGAGGCAAGAGAGCGAAAACCCGACGATCAAAGTAGTACTGGCGGGGAATGTCGCCGCGAAAGGGGCGAACGACCTGGCCGCCCTGATCCAGACTCCTGCAACCCTTTACCCATTCCCTGCTAATCGCGAAAATCCCCAAATACTCAAAGCAATCTCGGCTGCCGACGTGGTGGTCGCAAACTTTTTTACCGAGGGCATGGCCCGCTCGGCACAGAACCTTAAGCTGCTTCAGGCCCCGAATGCGGGCATTGATTCATTCAGGACGGATATGCTTTCTCCGCACACTACCGTCGCCAATGCCTATTTTCACGGGCCAGCCATTGCAGAGTACGTGGTGATGATGATTCTTGCCCTCAGCCGTGACTTGCTGAATCTTGATTCGATGTTCCGGAAGGGGAACTGGGAGGGCTCTTGGATCGGGGGCGAGCCGCCCGACGAGGAGGTCCTCGGGAAAAGTCTTGGGCTGATCGGCTATGGCACCATCGGGCGCGAAGTGGCGACGCGTGCTCGTGCGCTGGGAATGTCTATCAAGATCATCAGCGCCCATCCGCCAAAACGAAAGCCGCGAGATGTCGATTTCTGGAAAGGCCCGGCGGAGTTGCCACAGCTTTTGAGAGAATCGGATTACCTGGTCCTTGCCTGCCCGTTGAGCAGTGATACGCGCGGCCTGATCGGGCCGGAAGAATTTGCTCAGATGAAACGCAGCGCTTTTCTCATCAACGTGGCGCGCGGCGCGGTGGTCCAGGAAGACGCGTTATATCGTGCGCTGAAAGAACGCCGCATTGCGGGTGCGGCCATCGACGTCTGGTATCGTTATCCTGGGGATAAGAAGCGCTGCCTCCCTTCGCGTTTTCCATTTCACAAACTGGACAACCTGATAATGACACCGCACGTTTCCGGTTGGATGCAGGGCACTCGCCAAAAGCGCCTTCAACTGGCGGCCGAAAACATCAACCGCCTGGCTGCCGGGAAGTCCCTGCTGAATGTCTTGCAGGGACCGCGACGGCACGCTCGTCCAGATTGAAACATCGCCCGCTGAATTCCGCTGCGGAAGCAAGTTACGGATTTGCCGGATGCACGCGCGGCAATCGTGCGTCCACAGGCGGCAGGGGCGGCAACGGCGCGTGCGGCTCGGTCTGATACCAGTAGGCCACGGAATAGTAATTGTCGGCGCGGTTGTTGGCTGTCCCGTGCTCGATGGTTGCGCGCAAAGATTTGGTGAAGGTTATCGGTGAATCCAGGTGGAAGCGGTACACCGACCACCGGGACCCTTCGAGTTCCGGCCCCACAACCGGGGCCCCGAACAGCCCGTAGGCAAAGGGCTTGCCGCCAAAGTCCCAGGCGCCCAGGAAGTAATCCTCCGTTCCTGTGCCGTTGATTGAGGGAAGTTTCTCGCCGTCGATAAAAAACATGTCGTCGCCCTCGCCCCACCAGCCGTCCTGGTTCTCAAGGATTGACATGGTAACGCCCACAAACTGCCCGCGGCCTTTGGCATCGACCCAGACGTAGTTGCCCTTGCCGTCCAGGTTCTTTCCGTCGCTAGTGACAGCCGTGCATGGAGCACACTGGTTATATTCCGCGTGGAAGTAGAGCGTGTCTTCCGGCAGCGGCTTTGAATA